>CAYVGQ010000001.1:0-18091 GCA_964450295.1 uncultured Phascolarctobacterium sp.
TCCGCCAACATGTAGGTTTTATCCTACCTGTTCTCAATATGCGATTGAGGCTATTAGTAAAAAAGGCGCAGTTAAAGGTGGCTGGATGACTATTAAAAGAATTGCCAAATGTCATCCGTTCCATCCGGGTGGTTATGATCCCGTTAGTTAGAAATCTGATAAAGCAAATAAAAATAGTATATATACACTAACCTCTAAGGAGTGATATCTTGGATTTTCTCAGCAGTATTGTTCAGCAAATTATTGTTTTTCTTTATAATATAATTGCTTCCGTGGGTTTACCTAATTATGGTCTGGCAATTATTATTATGACTATTTGCGTTAAAATACTTTTGTATCCTTTAACAAAAAAACAGATTGAATCAACTAAGGCTATGATGGCTATGCAGCCAAAAATGAAAGCTATCCAAGAAAAATATAAAAATGATAAACAGCGTTTGAATATGGAACTGGCTAATCTTTACAAAACTGAAAATGTAAATCCATTAGCCGGATGTTTACCTCTTTTGGTGCAAATGCCGATTATGATTGGTATTTTTTATGGTATCCGCGATTTTAGTTATGTTGGTCCTGCTAATTTTTTGTGGATGCAGAGTATTTCAAATCCGGACCCGATTTATATTTTGCCAATTTTATCTTCGTTGACGACTTTTATTCAGTCAAAACAAACGATGAAGGACACTTCTTCGGTACAAAATAAAATGATGCTTTATTTTATGCCATTGTTTATTGGTTATATTAGTATTAGTTTTCCGGCAGGTCTTGTTATTTATTGGATAGTAATGAATACTATGCAAATCGGACAGCAGGCATTAATGAACAGAGCCGCTGCAAAATAATTGTTATTTGTAGGAGGATAAAAAGATGGGTTTCCTCGAAAAAACAGGAAAAAATGTCGATGATGCACTGGAACAGGCTTTAAAAGAGTTAAAAACAACTCGTGATAAAGTAAATTTTGAAGTTGTTGAAGAAGCTAAAAGCGGTTTATTTGGATTATTTGCTAAAAAAGCAAAGATTCGTGTAACTTTAAAAGAAACTGCCGAAAAGATTGCTGATGTTGTCGAAGATGCTTTTGATGGTATAAAAGCTGATGTTAAAGTCGGCAAGGATGAATATAAAGCTGCTGCAGCTAAAACAGAAACAGATATTTCTGTAAAAAAAGAATTTGTTATTGATGAAGAAGCGGTTAAGGCCGGTAAAGAATTTTTACAGAAAATTTTTAATTCCATGAAGCTTGAAGTAGTGATGGAAAAATTTGTTAATAAAGCTGATGGTAGCGTAACTTTAAAATTACATGGTTCGGATATGGGTATTTTAATTGGTAAGCATGGAAAGACTTTGGATTCGCTCCAATATTTAACTAATTTAGTAGCTAATAAAAATTCCAATGAAAGAATCCGGATGATCATTGATGTTGAAGATTATCGTGAACGTCGGATTGAAACTCTAACTCGTTTGGCCACAAGACTAGCGGATAAAGTTAAACGCAGTGGTGAAAGAGTTGTATTAGAACCAATGAATCCCCATGAAAGAAAGATAATTCATATGGCTTTGCAGGGTGATCGACGTATTACTACATTAAGTGAAGGTGAAGAACCTTATCGCAAAGTAGTAATAGAATTAAAAAAATAATTTATGCTTGAGACCCAGTAATTTATTTTACTGGGTTTCTCTATTGGAGAGTAAAAATGGCAAAGAAATATACTGATTATGGAGAAAATGAAACAATAAGCGCTGTGATCACCGCTTTGGGGGAGGGTGCTGTCGGTATTATCAGGTTGAGCGGCGACTCTGCCGCTTCGATTGGCAATAGAATATTTAAATCTATTTCAGGAAAGAAGTTGTCAGAATATCAGCCTAATTTGTTGGTATATGGGCATGCCGTTGATGAAGAAAATAATCAAATAGATGAAGTTCTGGCTGTATATATGCCTAGGCCTCATTCTTATACTGCAGAGGATGTTGTGGAGATACAATGTCATGGGGGTTTGGCATCGTTAAAAGCGATTCTGGGACTAACTTATAAATTAGGGGCGCGTCCTGCTGAGCCGGGCGAATTTACGAAAAGAGCTTTTTTAAATGGTCGCATTGATTTAGTTCAAGCAGAAGCTGTTATGGATATTATTAAATCACGCAGCGAAGCAGCTTTAAAAATGGCAGTACGTCAGCATGGGGGACAACTTTCTCAAAAAATCAAGGGCCTGAGGCGCAGTTTAATGGATATAGTTGTTAATTTGGAGGCGGTCATTGATTATCCTGAGGATGATATTGAAGAAATAACTTTTAATAAAGTTACTGAAGGTATGAATAATGTCAAAGAAGGACTGGAAGATCTGTTACAGCATGCACATACAGGTAAAATACTGCGTGAAGGTCTACAGACTGTCATTGTTGGTCGTCCTAATGTTGGCAAGTCCAGCCTACTCAATGCCTTGCTGAGTGAAGAGCGGGCCATTGTTTCAGAATATGCCGGAACTACTCGTGATGTGATAGAAGAACAACTGCTCTTGGGTGGAGTTCCTTTAGTTTTAGTAGATACTGCAGGGATAAGACATACTGAAGATTATGTGGAACAGATAGGTGTTGCTAAAAGCAAAGAAAAACTGAATCAAGCCGAACTGGCGATAGTCGTTTTAGATGGTTCTCAGCAGTTGAATGCTGAAGATGAAGAAATTTTAAATACAGTCAGCAATAAACCTTGTGTTATAATACTAAATAAGAGCGATCAACCGCAGGTTAATAATCAGGCAACATTGGCGAAACGTTTTGGCGCCGACAGAGTTATTCCTTTATCAGCTAAAACCGGCAGAGGTTTAGAAAAATTTACAGCCTGGCTCCAGAAATATGTCTATGGTTCTGAACAAGCTTTATCCGGTGGCGCTTATGTGCAAAATGTTCGTCACGAAAATCTGCTGCGTGAAGCTTTGGCTAGCGTTAAAGATGCTGTGTGCGCTGCAGAAGCAATGCTACCATATGATTGTATTATTATTGATATGCATAAGGCTATTGATGCTATGGGTTCTATTACCGGTGACACTGTTCAGGATGAGATTATTAATGAAATTTTTTCTAAGTTCTGCGTCGGTAAATAAGATTTTGAGATGTAGGTGACAGAATGTATATTACTGATAATTATGACGTAGTCGTGGTCGGAGCGGGACATGCCGGTGTTGAAGCAGCTTTGGCTGCTGCACGCTTAGGCGGTA
Organism: uncultured Phascolarctobacterium sp.; assembly: GCA_964450295.1. GTDB lineage: Bacteria > Bacillota > Negativicutes > Acidaminococcales > Acidaminococcaceae > Phascolarctobacterium. The sequence goes on from CAYVGQ010000001.1 coordinate 3,207, forward strand.
AAACGCTGCTAGTGACTTTGTCTTTGGATAATATTGCCTTGATGCCTTGCAATCCTTCGCTTGGTGGTCCTGCAAAGGGACATTTAGTGCGCGAAATAGATGCTTTAGGCGGACAAATGGCTTTGACGGCTGACGAAGCTTGTATTCAGATGCGTCTACTTAATACCGGTAAAGGCTATGCGGTACACGCCCTGCGGGCACAAGCTGATAAACCTTTTTATCATACACTGATGAAAAAGATTGTAGAAAACCAACAAAATCTTGATGTTAAACAGCTGATGATTGACAGACTACTGGTAAATAATGGTGCTGTAATAGGCGTCGAAGCGGAAACAGGCGAAGTTTTTGAAGCTAAATGTGTTATTCTTGCTACAGGAACTTACCTGCGTGGACGTATAGTTTACGGACAAGTAAATTATGAATCGGGACCTAATGGTTTGCGTTCTGCTAATAAGTTATCGGCTTCTTTGTTGGAAAACGGTGTCGAAATGATGCGCTTTAAAACAGGTACGCCTGCCCGTATTGATGCTCGCAGTCTTGATTATAAGAAAATGGAACCTCAATATGGTGATGATGAAGTAAGAAACTTTTCTTTTATGAGTAAGATTACTGAGCGCAGTCAGATTCCTTGCTGGCTTGCTTATACTAATGCTGCTACTCATAAAATAGTTCGAGATAACCTGCATTTATCAGGAATGTTTAATGGTATGGTTGAAGGAGTAGGTCCGCGTTATTGTCCTTCTATCGAAGCTAAAATAGTACGTTTTGCTGATAAAGAACGGCATCAACTTTTTGTAGAACCTGAAGGAATTAATACCAACGAAATGTATGTACAAGGAATGTCATCTTCACTCCCGGCACATATACAGCTACAGTTTATGCAGACGATTCCAGGATTAGAAAATTGTAAAATGATGCGTGCCGGTTATGCTATCGACTACGACTGTCTTGACCCACTTCAATTAAAGGCGTCGCTTGAACATAAAAACATTAGCGGATTATTTTCTGCCGGTCAGTCCAACGGCACCAGCGGATATGAAGAAGCAGCTGGACAGGGCTTGCTGGCCGGTGTTAATGCTATGCAGAAAATAAATGGCAAACCACCTTTGATTTTGGGCCGCAGTGAGGCTTATTTGGGCGTACTAATAGATGATCTTGTAACTAAGGGAACTAACGAACCTTATAGAATGATGACTTCGCGTGCGGAATATCGGTTGCTGTTGCGCCAGGACAATGCCGACCTACGGTTGACGGAAAAAGGCAGAGCAGTGGGGTTGGTTGATGATGCTCGTTATGAAGCTTTTACAGCAAAAAGAAGTCTATTAGAAAGAACTCTGCATACTTTTGGGGCTACACATTTGCCACCCAATGCAGAAACACTTTCTAAATTGGCAGCAATTGGTACTTCTCCGATTCGTTCGGGGATGTCACTTCTTGATTTGTTGCGTCGTGCGGAGATAACTTACGCTAAGCTACAGCAAGCTTTTGATCTACCTGAGCTACCAGATGTAGTAGCTGAGCAAGTAGAAATTTTTGCAAAGTATGAAGGCTATATTAATAAACAAAAATTGGCAGTGGAAAAATCACTGAAGCTGGAGAAAAAAAAGATTCCTGACGATGTAGATTATATGAAAATCAAGGAATTATCTTCAGAAGCTGCTGAAAAACTGGCGAAAATCAAGCCTGTTTCGATAGGGCAGGCTTCTAGAATTTCCGGTGTTTCACCGGCTGACGTCAGCGTTTTAATGATTGCTTTAGAAGCTATGCGCCGAAAGGAGCAGGAAGAATGACTTTTGCAGAAATTATGCAAGCTAAAGGAGCAGAAGTAGGTCTGATTTTTACGAATAGGCAGCTGGAGCAGTTCAGTCTTTATTATGAAATGTTGGTGGAGACCAATAAGGTAATGAATTTGACGGCGATTACAGAACCCGAAGAAGTAGCTATCAAACATATGATCGATTCATTACTCCCTTTTGATGCTCAATCCTTTGCAGATAAAAAATTGGTCGATGTGGGGACAGGAGCCGGGTTTCCCGGTATCCCTCTAAAAATATACTGCCCCTCTCTAAAAGTAACCCTGATTGATTCGTTAGCTAAACGGTTGAAATTTTTAGATACTGTTATTGAGAAATTAGAGCTGAAAGGTATCCGCTGTATACACTTACGTGCCGAAGATGCCGGACACGATCCGAAGCATCGTGAAAAATATGATATTGTCACGGCAAGAGCAGTGGCCAGGCTCAGCGTTTTATCGGAATACTGTCTGCCTTTGTTAAAAACAGGAGGTAGTTTTATTGCTTTAAAAGGCAGTAAATATCAGGAAGAGCTTGCTGTATCCGGCAAAGCTTTAAAAATTTTGGGTGGGAAGCTGATTAGTGCCGAAGCTGTCAAATTGCCCGGGTTAGATGATGGACGAGCCATTGTAAAAATAGCTAAAATAAAGAATACCCCTAAAACATACCCACGGAAAGCCGGTTTACCAGACAAACAACCCCTGGAATAAGATAGAGGAGGCTATGTTTATGACAGTTGATGATGGATTTTCTGTTTTAGAAGCAGGCTGTACGGAAATGGGAACCAAACACAGCAGTAAAGCAATTCATGTTGTCAAGGTGCCGCTGTCCAAAGTTATACCCAATCCTTATCAACCTCGTAAAAATTTTGATGAAGAGGGTTTGCAGGATTTGGCTTCTTCGATTGCCTTGTATGGTGTTTTGCAACCACTTTTAGTAGCGCCAATGGAAGACGATAGTGGCAATTATTTATTGATAGCCGGGGAACGCCGTCTGCGTGCATCTAAAATGTCTGAGCTAGAAGAGATTCCTGTAATCATCAGTGATTATACGCAACAGCAAATTGCTGAGATTGCTTTAATAGAAAATCTTCAACGGAAAGATCTGCATTATCTGGAAGAAGCAGAAGGATACGAAATGTTGATGAAAGAATTTCATTTGACTCAGGATTCTATGGCGGCCAGAGTGGGCAAGAAACAATCAACTATCGCTAATAAACTACGTTTGTTGCGCTTGCCCCAGTCTGTGCGTCAAGCCCTGCAAAAAAATACTCTAACAGAACGTCATGCCCGATTATTATTAAAACTACCAACTGAAGCTGAACAGCTACAACTTGTAGAAACTATTATCAAAAACAGTTTTAGTGTCCGGCAGGCAGAAGAATATGTAAAAAAACATATCGAAGCCGATGAATCAGTACCAAAAAAGAAACGCTTGATTATTGTTAATGATGTGCGTATTTATCTGAATAGCATAAAAAAGATAGTTTCTACAATTAAAGATGTGGGCATACCGGTGTCAATGGAACAGGATATGGACGGCGGAGATGTTTTGATAACATTGCGCATTCGTAATACCAAGAAACCCAAAGAGGCAAGATTGCTCTGAGAAGAAGATGATAAAAACAAAGCAGCGGTTTTATACCGCTGCTTTGTTTTTATCAAGAATATTTATGTACAAATTCAGATGATGTAGTACAATAGAAATAAGGAAGAAAATATCTTGGGAGGGTTATTGCATGGATTATAATGAGGTTTTACAAAAAGCGCGCACAAAAATTGGGACAAAATGTAAGGCCTGTCCTGTCTGTAATGGTATTGCTTGTCGTAATACCATGCCGGGTCCCGGCGCTAAAGGCGTAGGGGATACTGCTATCCGTAATTATCAGAAATGGCAGGAAATAAGGGTTAATATGGATACTATTTGTGAAAATAGGCCGGTGGATACCAGTTTGGAATTATTTGGCAAGAAGTTTAGTTATCCATTTTTTGCAGGGCCCATAGGTGCTGTTGCAATGCATTACAGCGATGCTTATAATGATGTTGAATATAACAAAGTATTAGTTCCGGTCTGTGCAAAAAATGGAATTGCCGCTTTTACAGGTGATGGACTTGATAGCAGTGTTATGATTGCTGCTACCAAGGCTATTCAGGCTTCTGATGGTATGGGAATTCCGACAGTGAAGCCTTGGAATTTACAGACGATTGAAGAAAAAATGCAACTGGTTCATCACTCCCACGCATTTGCTGTGGCAATGGATATTGACGCAGCCGGGTTGCCTTTTCTACAGAATATGACGCCACCGGCAGGAAGTAAGTCCGTAGCTGAATTGAAAGAAATAGTAAAGCTGGCAGGAGTACCTTTGATTGTTAAAGGTATAATGACGTCAAAAGCGGCCTTGAAGGCTAGGGAAGCAGGAGCACAAGCTATAATAGTTTCTAATCATGGTGGGCGCGTGTTGGATCAATGTGCCTCTACAGCAGAGGTTTTGCCGGAAATAGCTGCTGCAGTAGGAGAGAGCATGAAGATTATCGTCGACGGCGGTATACGTAGTGGTGTGGACATTTTTAAAGCACTAGCATTGGGAGCAGATGCTGTTCTTATTGCCCGTCCGTTTGTAACTGCTGTTTTTGGCGGTGACAGAGAGGGTGTTGAAATTTATATCAAAAAGTTGGCTGCTGAGTTAAAAGATACTATGGCGATGTGTGGAGCTTCAAATCTTAGTGAAATAACATCGGAAATGGTGCGTTTTCCTAGAGGCTAATGTTAGAATCATTAAAGAGGATGTTTCACGTGAAACATCCTCTTTTCTTAATACAAATTATTTTGACTAAAATGTGGATAAAACTGTGGGTTATGGTGATAAATCTTGAAACAGCATGCTGAGCCAATAGTATTATATGCTTGGTCTTGCCATAAGTGTCACATAAAAGTTTCACGTGAAACTTTTACTGAATAAATTTGAGTAAAAAAGAAGTTTAGCAAAGAAAAAGTTAAAGTTTAGTTTTTACTATAGGTGAAACACTTAATTTGTGATAAAATTAGAACCAGATAAATATAAAATAATTTGTTATAAAAAACAAGAGTGAGGTGAGAGTTTTGGTTAAAGTTATCGCGATTGCCAACCAGAAAGGTGGCGTTGGTAAAACGACAACCACAGTCAATTTGGCTGCGTGCTTGGCTCAAAAAGGGCGCAAGGTGTTGCTGATAGATTCTGATCCGCAGGGAAATTCCACCAGCGGTTTGGGTTTTGATAAACGCGATATCAAAAAATGCATTTATGATACACTAATTGACGATGTGCCAATGAAAGATCTAGTGCTACAGAGTGCTTATGCCAATTTAGATGTGTTGCCAGCAACGATTCAGTTGGCTGGCGCCGAAATTGAACTTGTTAGTTTAATGAACAGGGAAGGACGTTTGAAAAGAGCCTTGGAACGGGTCAAACATAATTATGACTATGTTTTGATTGATTGTCCCCCGTCTTTAGGGCTTTTGACGATTAATGCGCTTACCGCGGCCAGTTCAGTTCTTATTCCAATTCAATGTGAATTTTATGCGTTGGAAGGTGTGAGTCAGCTGATGAATACAATTAAATTAGTTCAGCGAAATTTGAACCCTGCGTTGAAGTTGGAAGGCGTAGTTATGACGATGTATGACGCACGAACTAATTTATCAACGGATGTGGTTGATGAAGTCAAAAAATATTTTGAAACGAAAATGTACAATACCATTATTCCGCGCAATGTGCGCTTAAGCGAAGCACCCAGCCATGGACAGCCTGTCATAGTTTATGATCCTAAATCTAAAGGTGCTATGGTTTATCAAGAGCTGGCTCAGGAGGTGATCGGTGATGAATAAAAAAGGTTTAGGAAAAGGACTTGGAGCAATTTTTGGCGAGGCGGTTAATCCGGCAACAGATGTTGTTGAAGCTATGCACAGTGATGAAGAAAAACAGGAGCTACCGTTGAAAGATATTGTGCCAAATCCTCATCAACCAAGACAGGTATTTGATACCGATAAGTTGGCGGAGCTTGTGGAGTCTATCAGGCAGCATGGAGTGATTCAGCCCTTAGTAGTACGCAGGCAGGGACGTAAGTATGAAATTGTTGCAGGAGAACGTCGTTGGCGCGCAGCTAAGGAGGCAAAACTCAAAGCGGTACCAGTTATTATCCGTGATTATGATGATGCAACAATGATGGAAATAGCGTTAGTAGAAAATATCCAAAGACATAATCTAAATCCGGTGGAAGAAGCTGAAGGTATAAAAAGATTAATGACAGAATACAAACTGACACAGGAAGAAGCGGCTAAAAAAATTGGGCGCAGCCGCACTGCCGTCGCTAATATTTTGCGCATTTTAAATCTACCACAGCAAATCAGAGAATATGTTTCACGTGAAACATTATCAATGGGGCAGGTGAAACCTTTACTTGCATTGGAAAATGAAGAGCAGCAGCTGGAAGTAGCAGAAGCAGTGCTAGATAAAGGATGGAACTCAAGAACAGTAGAAGCAGTAGTAAAGGAGCTTAAAGCAGGACGCAGATTTAAAGTTTCCGAAGAGAGCGTAATTATCGCCAAAGAAAAATCGGATAATAAAAAAATAATCGCTAATGCCGCTGAAGATCTTTTTGCCAGCGATTTTCAAGATAAACTGGTAGAATTATTGGGAACAAAGGTTAAAGTTGTACCCAAAGATGAAAAAAAAGGTAAAATAGAAATAGAATATTATTCGCCGGAAGATTTGGAGCGTATTTATGATTTATTGAATAAACAGCCAACAAATTCCGTCAAAAGGAAGAAACCATGGCTGTCTGTCTAAGGCTTGCAGCGGATGATTAAAGAGGACTAAAAGGTGCAGAAAAAGATAGAAACAGTACCTGTCGGGGGCAGAGTGCGATGATCGGAATGGGGACGCTTGTTAATTCAGGGGTGATTCTGATCGGTGCAACCGTGGGAATTTTGCTACGACGAGGATTGCCAGAAAAGTGGCAGGAAAGCATTATGCAAGGTGTAGCGCTATGTATTTTTGTCATAGGAGCGCAAATGGCCTTCAAAAGCGAAAATATTATGGTCGTTATTTTTAGTTTGGTTTTTGGGGCAATTGTGGGTGAATGGCTAGATATTGACGCTAAGTTGCAGCGGTTCGGCAATTGGATTGGCAAAAAACTGGTCGGTGGACGTGCTGACGGTGCTTCCAAAGCCATTGGCGAAGGTTTTGTTGCGGCAAGTCTTATTTACTGTGTGGGAGCCCTTGCAATTATCGGTAGTTTAGAAGACGGATTGCGAGGAGATACAACGATTTTGTTTGCTAAATCTACCTTGGATGGTATTATAGCAATCATCTTGGCAGCAAATCTTGGTATTGGCGTTGCATTGTCGGCTTTTAGTGTATTAGCATATCAAGGAACACTGACACTATTGGCCGGGGTGTTGGAGCCAGTGCTGACGGCAAATATTTTAGGTGAGATTACCGCCACCGGAGGCATTTTGATTATGGCCATAGGAATTAATATGCTGCAGATAATTCAGATACGTATTTCTAATTTACTGCCGGCGATATTTTGGGTGGGGATTATAGTAAGATTAGTCGCTTTTTTCTAAAGAGGGAAGGAAAATCAATGGAACAGATAAATCAAATTTTAAGTGATAATTTACTGATTATTGTGGCAGTTCTATTAGTGCTAGTTTTATTTTTATTAGTGACGCTAGTTAGATTAAACAGCAGACTACGAAAGCTAGAGTGGAAATATGATTATTTTACTAAAGGTACGACGATGGATCTTGACGAAGTTTTAACTCAAACTTTGGAAGATTTACGGAGTGCAGAAACTAAAATAGCTGCATTGGAAACAAGTCGTGATGAACTGCGTGTGCGTTTAAAAGGTTGTGTTCAAAATCTACGTGTACTGCGTTATAATGCTTTCGAAAATACCGGCAGTGATTTAAGTTATTCTATTGCTTTGCTTGATGAAGAAAATAATGGGGTAGTGCTTTCCAGTATTTATGGGCGTGAGGAAAATCGTTGTTATGCAAAACCTGTTACAGCCGGTAAATCGCAGTATACTCTTTCCCAAGAGGAACAGAAAGTTTTACGTTCAAAGTAGTCGTAAAAATCATCGTTTTAAATTAGATTTAAGGCGCATCAAGAAAAAAACGAATAGTATAGGGTGGCAAAATAGTAAAAAACGCTCACAAAAGGTTTGTGGGCGTTTTTGCTATGTTGCACTTAATTAGCAGCCGGATCTTCGCTAATATTTTTTTTGCCGTATAAAGTTTTTAAATTTGTACTTGTATGTTTATAATTTTTATCTGCCAGAGAGTTTGTTGTTTCTAAAGCAGGATAAGGAATCTGCATAATATTGATGAGCGTATCAAAAATAAGGTCATTAGTAAAATAAGATGCAGTATGCTGTTTTAGAATAGCCAATGTCTTGGGATATTTTTGTAGATAGCTCTCCGAAAAATCCATATATGGTCATTTCTATTTTTCTAGGACAAGATGAGTAGTTTTTGGGACTACATGTTACCGTGAAAAAGCTGCAAGAGAATGAACATGATTTGTGCACTCATCAGATATTTAAACCAATTCTTGCTATACACAAAACCAAGGGGGCTCATTTCGTAAGCACCGGCGATACGTCCCTGAACGCCATAGGATTCTAAGGCAGAAAGTAAAAGGAGCATACAACCCGGTTCCCAGTTATCTCCGGCCATGAGCCAGATAGAATAGAAAAGAAACAGAATATCTATCAGAAAATAAATTAAGAAAAAAACTGTACTTTTATCAATAAAAATCACATGAATATTTTTTGTGCTTTTTCGCTTTTCAATAGTCGCTCTAAAATTATATAGAAAAAGTGCCATTTGACGATTATATATAAAGGAAAAAACTTTTGCGCATAAAAAAAGTAAAGGTAGATAATGCATAGGAACTCCTGTCTGTAAGCATGATAATATTGAAAACACAATTACATTATACATCATAGTAATAAACGCTGCCAAGAAAAATTCAAAAACCCGCATGGAGTACACTCGGAATAGACAAAGTACCCCTCAAAAGGAATAAAATTCAAAAAAATAAAAAAACATAAAATAGTAGGATGAATGAATCGTCTTTTGTCTGTATTTTTAAAAAAAGAGTTGACAAAAGTGCGAAAAATTATTTATAATTATGAGCAGATAGTTACAAACGTAGCTTTGCCAAAGAAAACACTGTTAAGAGGGGAACAGCAACGGCTGCTGCATAGAAGTAACCAAGTAACATAATATTGTAGAAAAGGGGAAAGAAAAATGAAAACATGGAAAAAATTTACCAGTGTAGCGTTGGCGACTGTGGTATTTGCTTCGCTGGTAGCCGGCTGTGGCGGCGGAGAGAAAAAGAAAGAAGCGGCTAATAGTAATGAGATTGTGGTAGGCGCAAGCTTTGAGCTAACCGGTAACGTTGCTAACTACGGCAAGTCCACTCTTTCGGGTTTAAAAATGGCTTTTGAAGAAATCAATAAAGCCGGTGGCATTGATGGTAAAAAACTGCGTATTGTGGAAAGCGATAATAAGTCTGAGCCGTCTGAAGCAGGTAATGCTGTGACTAAGCTGGTAACGCAGGACAAAGTTGTTGCTGTTGTCGGTCCGGCAACCAGTGGCTGTGTAGCAGCATCTACTCCTATCACTACTTCTAATAAAATTCCTCTTATTGCGCCTTGTGCTACGGCTCCCAGCATTACTGTTGAGAATGGTAAAGTAAAAGAATTTGTATTCCGTTCTTGCTTTATTGATCCGTTCCAAGGTCGTGTTATGGCAGAATTTGCAGATAAAAATCTGAAATTAAAAAATATCGCTATTCTATATGATGCTTCCAGTGACTATTCGAAAGGGTTGGCAGAGGTATTTACCAAAACAATCGAAGAAAAAGGCGGAAAAATTGTTACGAAAGAAGCTTTCCTTGCCAAAGACTTGGATTTCAAATCTGCTTTGACAAAAATTAAAGCTACTAATCCGGAAGCAATTTATATTCCAGGTTACTATGAAGAAGTGGCTAAAATCATCAAACAAACGCGTGAACTGGGTATGAATGTACCACTTCTTGGTTGTGACGGATGGGATAGTCCCAAACTCGTTGAAATTGGCGGTCCTGCTGCTTTGAACAATACTTATTTTTCAAGTGCTTATTCTGCAGAGGATAAGGAGCCTTCTGTACAGAAATTTATTGCCGGCTATAAAGCAATGTATAGCAAAGATCCGGACGTTTTCTGTATGCAGGGCTACAATGCAGGCTTGATTTTGGCTGATGCTATTAAACGTGCCGGCGTAGCTGCTGACGGTACTAAACTTGCCGCTGCTATTGCGGCTACCAAGGATTTACCTGTTGCAAGCGGTAAACTGACTTATGATGCTAATCATAATCCAATTACCAGTGCAATCATTATCGAATTAAAAGACGGCGTACAGAGCTTTAAAGAAAAAATTACGCTGTAAGTTGCAAAATTTTTCGATGATGTAACCCTGGAAAAAATGAATAAGTGCTAAAAATATCCCTATAGGTAGACCCATTGTTTTTTGGATGTTTTAGTCAGGCGCGGGTAAGCCGCATCTGATTAAATATATTTTGCAGTTTTCATCAGAGGGGGAAAAACAATGAAAAAAATTACCAAGGTATTTTCAGTAATGGTAGCAAGCGTAGCTTTGGCAGCTATGCTGAGTGGCTGCGGCGGCGAAAAAAAATCTGCCGGTGGCGAAACCATTAAAGTAGGCGGCAATCTGGAAATGACTGGCGGCAGTGCCAGCTTCGGTATTTCTGCCAAAAACGCCATTGAACTAGCCTTAAAAAATATTAATGACCAAGGCGGCATCAATGGAAAAAAACTGGAGTTCATTGTTGCGGACAATAAATCCGAAGCAGCAGAAGCTACTAATGCTATGCAGAAGCTTGTGTCTCAGGATAAGGTGGTGGCCGTTATAGGGCCGAATCTTTCTTCCGCTACTATCGCTGCCAGCGCTATTAATAATGGCAGCAAGGTGTTGGATATAGCCCCTATGGCCACTAACCCCAACGTTACAGTGGATCCGGTATCAGGTAAGACAAAAGAATATAATTTCCGTGCTTGTTTTATTGATCCGTTTCAAGGAACAGTTATGGCAGATTTTGCCAAAAATGATTTAAAGGCAACAAAAGCGGCAATCCTTATCGATAACTCTTCTGATTATGCGAAAGGTTTAGCAGCATTTTTTAGAGAAAACTTCGTTAAAAATGGCGGCAAGATAGTAGCTGAAGAATCTTACTTGCAAAAGGATACGGACTTTAAAGCTACTTTAACAAAAATTAAAGCTGCTAATCCGGATATACTCTATATCCCCGGTTATTATCAAGAAGTTGGTCTTGCTGTGAAGCAGGGTCGCGAGATAGGGCTGGAGATTCCCATGGCCGGCGGCGATGGGTGGGATAGTGCTAAATTACCGGAAATAGCAGGCAAGGCGGCTCTTAATAACACTTATTTTTCTAGCCTGTATTCTCCGGATGATGATTCAGCTTTGAATAAGGCATTTGTTTCTGAATACGAAAAGGCTTATAAAGTAAGACCGGACGTTTTTGCAGCGCTTTCCTATGACTCTGCTTTGCTAGTTGCGGAAGCAATCAAAAATGCAGGTGCTATAGATCCGGTAAAAATAGCTCAGGCTATGGCTAAGATCAACGGTTTTCAGGGAGTTTCCGGTACGGTGACCTTCGATGCGCAGCATAATCCGGTGAAGAGTGCTGTTATCATTGAACATAAAGATGGTGTTCAAACATTTAAGACAAAAATCAATCCTTGATGGAAATCCACAATTAATTTTGCAATGCTGTGGGCTGTGGTATTACCACAGCCCCATTGCGTTTAACCTACGAGATCAGGAGGATAGGAATTATGGATATGGGTTCCTTTATGCAGCAGTTTGCCCAACAGCTTATCAACGGCATCTCATTGGGCAGTATCTATGCGTTGGTAGCATTGGGGTATACGATGATTTATGGTATCATCAAGCTCATTAATTTTGCTCACGGCGACATTTATATGCTGGGCGCGTATTTTGGCTTTGTAGCGACAACGATGCTTGGCTTTTCTTTTATTCCCGCTATCATTTTTGCTATGGCCTGTGCGGCTCTTACAGGTATCATTATTGAGCGTGTGGCGTACCGACCAATGCGTAACGCTCCTAGAATAGCGATTTTAATTACTGCTATCGGTGTATCATTTTTTTTGGAATACAGTATGATCTTGATTGCTACTCCACAGCCTCGTACATTCCCGGCTGTTTTTGAAGCGACTATTTATCATTTTGGGCCTCTAATTGTTAACAGCCAACAGATAGTTATTCTGCTGAGCGCACTTATTTTGATGGCAGTGCTAACTTATATTGTACAAAACACCAAAGCGGGTAAAGCCATGCGTGCTGTTTCGTTTGATGCAGATGCTGCTCGTTTGATGGGTATAAATATTGACCGTGTCATTTCCATGACCTTCGCTTTGGGCTCTGCTTTGGCGGCGGCCGGAGGTGTACTTGTAGGTATTTATTATAATTCTATCGATCCGCTGATGGGCATGGTTCCGGGCATCAAAGCGTTTGTAGCTGCGGTACTCGGCGGCATTGGCATTATACCGGGTGCCATGATGGGCGGAATTATTTTGGGTGTTGTAGAAGCAATGGTTAGTGGTTTCTTTTCTTCGACTTTCCGCGATGCTGCGGCATTTGCGATCCTTATTCTTATTTTGCTTTACAAACCGGCAGGGCTTTTGGGTAAAAATGTGCGTGAGAAAGTGTAGGTGAATGCTATGAATGCAATAAAAAAACATGATTTGCTAACTTTAGCTGCCTGTGCCGTACTTTTTGCTATCATACAGGGATTAATGCTGGCAGAAATTATCGGTCCTTTCTGGGAACTAAATATAGTTTTGATTTGTATCAATATTATATTATCGGTAAGTTTGAATCTTATTAACGGTTATACCGGGCAGTTTTCCATTGGGCATGCCGGTTTTTTGGCAGTTGGGGCTTATACCGGTGCTATTGTTACAGTTAAACTGGGATTACCCTATGAGTTGGCTTTGGTTGTCGGTACTGTGGCAGCCGGATTTTTAGGATTTTTAATCGGTTTACCGACGCTGCGTTTGAGTGGTGACTATCTAGCCATAGCAACGTTGGGACTGGGCGAAATTATCCGTATCTGCATCCTAAATATTGATTATGTAGGCGGAGCTTCCGGGCTGATGGGCATTCCTCGGATGACCAATTTTACTTGGGTATTTTGGATTATGATCTTCGTTATTTTTTTTATTAAGAATTTTAAAAATTCGGCTCCGGGACGTTGCTGCCTGGCTATTCGCGAAAATGAGATTGCTGCCGATACTATGGGGATTGATACTACAAAATATAAAGTTATGGCATTTACAATGGGTGCTGCTTTTGCAGGTACTGCGGGTGTTTTGTTCGCGCATTATTTCTATATTGCACATCCGGCGTCCTTTACCTTTATGCGTTCTTTTGATATTCTTACCATGGTAGTTTTAGGCGGTTTGGGTTCAATGACAGGCGCAATTACCGGTGCGGTACTGCTGACCTTCATTTCCGCTTATCTGGCGGAATATCCTGAATGGCGTATGATAATTTATTCTCTGACCTTGATTATCTTAATGCTACATCGTCCGCAAGGATTGTTTGGTAATAAAGAACTGAGCCTGAAAATGTTTCGTTTAGGAGGTGGCAGGGATGGAAGCACTGCTGAAAGTAAATGATATTTCAATGGTGTTCGGCGGCTTACGTGCTGTCTCCAACTTTTCTATGGAAATCAAACCGGGAGAGTTGATCGGTTTGATTGGCCCTAACGGCGCGGGTAAAACAACGGCTTTTAACATGATCACCGGTGTTTACACACCCACAGAAGGCGATATTCTTTTTAACGGCACGCAGACCAGTGGCAAAAAATCTTATCAGGTAACACAGCTGGGCATGGCCCGAACCTTCCAGAATATTCGTCTTTTTTCGGAACTGTCCGTTATTGATAATGTTAAGATTGCTTATAATATGCATGTGCAGTATAGTTTAGGTGAAGCTCTTATCCGTATGGGACGTTATTTTAGCGAAGAAGAAAAAATAACTCAGAAAGCTTTGGAACTGCTAAAAATTTTTAAACTTGACGACAAGGCTTATGAAACGGCCAAAAATCTTCCTTATGGTGAACAACGTCGATTAGAAATTGCTCGCGCGCTGGCAACTGAACCGAAACTGTTGCTGCTGGACGAACCGGCCGCAGGCATGAATCCGCAGGAAACCAAGGAACTGATGGAAATGATTCGTTGGATTCGGGATGAGTTTGATTTATCGATACTTTTGATTGAGCATGATATGGGTCTGGTTATGGGTGTCTGCGAAAGAATTTATGTTTTGGAATACGGTTTTTGTATTGCCAATGGTACGCCGGAAGACATCAAAAATAATAAGCGTGTTATTGAAGCGTACTTGGGCGAGGAGGTATCCTGATGTTAAAGATAGACAATATCAATGTATATTATGGTGCCATCCACGCTATCAAGGGTATCAGCATCGAAGTAGCAAAGGGTGAAATCGTAACACTTGTGGGTTCTAACGGTGCCGGCAAAAGTACGACCTTACGTACAATTTCCGGACTAATGAAGCCTAAAAACGGAGAAATCTTATTTGAAGACAAAAATATAGTTGGCGTACCGGCACATAAAATAGTAGGCATGGGTTTGTGTCAGGTTCCGGAAGGGCGCCATGTTTTTGCAAATATGACGGTTATGGAAAATCTGGAGCTAGGTGCTTACCTACGTAAAGACAAAGACGCAATCGCAAGTGATATGGAAGATGTTTTTAAAAAATTTCCAAGGCTTTGGGAACGAAAAGAACAGATTTCCGGGACGCTTTCAGGAGGCGAACAGCAGATGCTGGCTATGGGACGTGCTTTGATGAGTCGTCCGCGACTTTTGCTGTTAGACGAACCTTCTATGGGCTTGGCACCATTGCTTGTTAAGGAAATTTTTAATATAATAAAAGAAATAAACGAGAGCGGTACAACGGTCCTTTTGGTAGAACAAAACG
>CAYVGQ010000002.1:0-18033 GCA_964450295.1 uncultured Phascolarctobacterium sp.
ACCGATAACACGGCACCGCCTCTAGCATCACCGTCAAGTTTGGTAACAACAAGCCCATCTATACCCAGCTCACCATTGAAGCTTTCCGCTACGGTAACGGCATCCTGACCTGTCATAGCATCTACTACTAACAATATTTCATGCGGATTGACGGTTGCTTTGATATTACGCAGTTCGTCCATCAGTTCTTCGTTGATATGTAAACGACCCGCAGTATCTATAATAACTGTATCGCAGGTCAGAGAAAAGGCTTTATCTATTGCTTGACGAGCAATCTCGACCGGAGACACCTGATCGCCAAGAGTAAAAACCGGCAGGGAAAGTTGTTCGCCCAACACTTGTAATTGTTTAATAGCCGCGGGGCGATAAACGTCACCAGCTACCAGAAGTGGTTTCTTACCTTTTTTGCGCAGAAAATTTCCCAACTTACCGGCAGTCGTTGTTTTACCAGCACCCTGTAATCCCACCAGCATAATAACCGTAGGTGGCTTATCCGCCACAACGAGCTTGCTCTGGCTACCCCCTAAAAGTTTAGTGAGTTCTTCGTTAACTATTTTGATTATCTGCTGACCTGAGTTCAAGTTTTGTTGGACGGTTTCCCCCAGCGCGCGTTCTTTGATGCGAGCAACAAAATCTTTGACGACCTTAAAATTAACGTCCGCCTCAAGCAAAGCCATTCGTACTTCACGCATCGGCGCTCTCAGATCTTCTTCCGTAATCTTGCTACTGCCGCGAAACATCTTTATAGCGTTTTGCAGTCTTTCAGATAAATTTTCAAAAGCCATTTTTACCTACTTTCGCCACTTAGTTCATTCAATATGCAGCGTACTTGTTGAAGTTCTTCAGAGCTGCCGTTTTGAGCAAAATAACTCGTAAGTAGCCGAACTGCCTGAGCCAGCAGCTTTTTATTATTTTCTACGGTTGCAAGTAACGCCAGTTTGCTTTCATAGCGTTCCAGCGTATGCTCCACCCGTTTGATAAGATCGTGTATCGCTTGTCTTGATACTTCCAATTCTTCGGATATTTCAGCTAAAGACAGGTCGTCGCAGAAGTACAGCTCCATACATCTTTGTTGCTTTTCAGTGAGCAGACTGCCATAAACATCAAATAAGCGTCCTAACCGCACCCTTTGCTCCAGACTGTTTTCCATTATTGTCCCACCAAAATCTTTGTATATTTTACCTGACTTTGATATTATATCGGAAATTAAATGTGCTGTCAAGCATTTTCACTTGTCACTATCAAACAAAGCCTCCACAAACTTATCGGCCTCAAAAGGACGAAAATCCATAATTCCCTCGCCGACACCGATCCATTTTACAGGAAGGCCCAATTCTTCTTTAATTGCAATAATAACTCCGCCTTTGGCTGTTCCATCAAGCTTTGTCAGCACAACTCCCGTAACATTAGCCGTTTCCATAAATACTTTGGCTTGGTTTATAGCATTCTGCCCTGTAGTAGCATCTAGTACAAGAAATGTTTCATGCGGTGCTTCCGGGATTTCACGCTTTATGATGCGGTGAATTTTTTCCAGTTCGTTCATCAGATTACTTTTATTATGCAGCCGCCCTGCAGTGTCGATAAAAAGTATATCAGCTTTACGTGCAACGGCAGCTTTAACCGCGTCAAAAACTACGGCAGCAGGATCAGTTCCTTCTTCATGACGAATTACTTCACAGCCGGCACGTTCTCCCCAAATCTGTAACTGTTCTGCAGCTGCTGCACGAAAGGTATCCCCTGCAGCCAGCATGACTTTATATTTAAAAAGTTGGAAATAATTAGCCAGTTTACCGATGGTAGTCGTTTTACCAACGCCGTTCACGCCAACAACAAGGATAACCGTGGGTTTGGCCGCAATACGAGTACGTTGACCTTCATCCTTTAGCATTTCAGCTATATATTTTTTAAGGAACGAAACTACATCCTCCGTACCTTCGATTTCTTTCTTTTTCGCAGCTTGTCGAACAGCATCAATGAGTTTAGCTGTAGTTTTTACGCCTACATCACCGCTCAAAAGAATCATTTCAAGTTCTTCAAGAAAATCTTCATCTACTTTTGCCGACATACCGACAAGTTCTTCAATACGGTCAGTAAAGTTGCGACGTGTCTTACTCAGTCCTTCTTTAAGTCTTTCTAAAAATCCCATTTCTTCACTCCTTCTCGCTCAATTTAACAGATAGTAATTTAGAGACACCGGACTCTTCCATGGTAACTCCGTGTAGAACATGTGCGGCTTCCATAGTGCCCTTACGATGTGTAATAACAATAAATTGTGTGTTTTCAGCATAAGCTGCCAAAAATTTGGCAAAACGATCTACATTCGCTTCGTCCAATGCAGCGTCAATCTCGTCAAGAATGCAGAAAGGCGCCGGTTGGTAGCTGAGCAGTGCAAATAGCAAAGCAATGACCGTAAGAGCTCGCTCCCCACCGGAAAGCAAAAACAGGCTCTGCAAATTTTTCCCGGGAGGCTGCACTTCAATATCAATGCCGCTTCCTAAAACATCTTTGGGATCGGTCAATTTAAGGCTCGCCGTACCACCTCCAAACAGGCGTACATAGCACTCCGAAAAATATTCGTTGATCTTAATGAACGCTTCTTTAAAACGTTTGGCCATTCCTGAGTTAATCTCGCTGATAACTGCTTCCAAATTCATTTTAGCTTCAGAAAGATCAGTATACTGACGCTGTAAAAATTCATAACGTTCGCTTACGGCTTCATATTGTTCAACAGCCGCAGGATTAACCGCTCCCAGGTTTTCGATTTCTCGTTCCAGTCGTAGTTCGCAACGACGTAGGGATGCATCA
The DNA here is from genome assembly GCA_964450295.1 of uncultured Phascolarctobacterium sp. Lineage (GTDB taxonomy): Bacteria > Bacillota > Negativicutes > Acidaminococcales > Acidaminococcaceae > Phascolarctobacterium. Next base: position 2,806 of record CAYVGQ010000002.1, read on the forward strand.
CTTTCATTTAACATTTCGCTACCGGCACGAGCTTCTTCAAAACTAATTCGGTATTCTGCCGTCAGTTGTTCCAACGCATGGTCGTAATCACTGTTTTGACGTACCATTTCCATAATAGTTTGGTTGCGTTTGGCTTCTACAACTGCAAGTTCTTTTTTTAAGGCATTAAGTCTTTCGCCTGCAACAGCCTGTTTTTCGGTAATGGCAAGACGTCTGGCGCCAAATTCATCTTTGCCACCGACAACAGTATGCAACGCTGACATTATCGTAGAACTCTGCTCACATAGCTGCTCTCTTTGCATTTTACTATTAGCAATAATATCCAACAAATGCTTCTGCTCATCTTCGTTATTTGTCAAATCCTCCTGCATACGCCCCATATCATCGTCCAATTGCTTCATCCGCTCAGCCATCATAGTAGTACGTGCCACAGCAGATTCCATTTCGACACGAGCGTCCTGCAGAAGATTTCGAATAGATACCAACGAACTATGGTCTGCAACAGTCTGTTGCTGTAGTTCGTCCAACCGTTCTTTGCCCTTGGCATCTTCAGTTTCCAGCTCCGCAAGCTTGGGCCGCAATACAGCAAGCTGCTGACGAGCAGTCATATATTCCTGCGATACCCGATTACGGTCATCCAAAAGCAGTTCAAGACGTTCAGAAGCCTGATGTTGTTCGGCCTTAATCCGCTCCTGGGTAACAAACATTTCCGCTTTACGAATCTCTTGCTGTTGCAATTTTTGACGCAATTCCACTAGTTGAGCATTATAAACATTTAGGTTGTTTTCTTCTTCTTCAAGCTCTTCCTGATAAGAAAGCAATTTACGACGCAGAAGCACCGCCTTTTGCTCTTGTTCATCGATTTCTTTTCCGCGCGACAGGAAACCGGCTCCCTTCTGTTGCCTGCTTCCGCCTGTCAGTGAACCTCCTGAGTTTACGACATCACCTGCAAGCGTAACCACACGGGTTCTAAAATTACTCTTTTTTGCAGCTGCCAGTGCAGAATCTAAATCTTCTGCCAGCAACACTTTTCCCAACAAAAACTTAAAAATTGGAGTGAGTTTTTTATCATAGCTAATCAAGTCCGCAGCAAAGCCTTTTATACCCGGCATTTTTTCAAGTTCGTCTTCATCCCTACTTCTGCCATAATATTTAATGGTATCAAGCGGCAGAAATGTCGCACGCCCCGCCTGCCGCTGTTTCAGATAAGCAATGGCCTGTTTGGCAGATGTTGAATTACCTATAATTAAATTCTGTGCAGCTGCGCCCAAAGCCGTCTCGACAGCAATGACGTATTCCGGCTGTACTTCAAGGAGTTCCGCCGCAACGCCAATGATATCACTGCTCCAAGTTTCTTTAGCTTGCAGCACGGTTTTAATGCCGTAGCCAAAGCCCTCATAGTTTTTCTGCATATTTTGAAGCAGATTAAGACGGCTTTCTAATGCTGTAATGCCATTCTGACATCCTTTATGCAATGTTAGGACTTTATTCAAAGTTTCTGTTCCGGCTGCGACTTTAACGCCTATTTCTTTCCCTTCCCGAGTAATAAGTTCAATGTTATTATCGACTGCAGTTTGTTCGTCACTCATTGTGCGGCCACGTTTTTGCAGTGCCGCAACAGTCGCCTCCGCTTCTGATATATTCTTTTTAAGCAGTTCTCGGCGACGCATACTCTGCACCTGTTCTTGCTCCAGAGTGCGAATTTCATTACGCAAATTAACCATAGTACGCATATTGTCGAAGGCCGTAGATGCCATACTTTCCTTCTGAGCCTCGGCTTCACTTATCTTGGCTTCTTTTTCCGCCTGCGCCACAGTAAGTTTGCTCACCAACTGCTGCGCAGATCTTTGCTGGACTTCAATTTGATCATAATTGCGGGCCAGCATTTTAAGCTGAGCATCAAATTCAGCCAACTGCCCTCGTATTTTTTTACTTTGTCCTTCCAAGCGCAGTCCGGACTTCTCACTTTGGCGTACACGCTCCGTCAAAACAGCTTCCTGGCCGCGAATTTTCTCCAAAGCAGTCTCTTTCTCTTTAATATCATCCTGAATGCGGCTATAAGCTTCGACTAGTTTATCCAGTTCCAGCTGCAGCGCGCTGCATTCTGCCTCCTGCACATTTACTGCCGTAGACCTATCTAGTACTTTAGTGTCCAACTCATGACTTTGTGCAGTGATTTTATGTCTAATATTCTCAATATTTTCGATTTTATGAACAAACTGTGTCAGCTTACAAGCACGCAACTCCTGCGACAGCAGATTAAATTTTTTAGTTTGTTCTGCCGCCAGACGCAAAGGTTCTACCTGTCCTTCAACTTCGGTCTTAATATCGTTGATACGAGTCAAATTAGCGGCTGTACCATCCAACCGACGCATAGCTTCTTTTTTACGCATTTTGAATTTTGCTATGCCAGCAGCTTCTTCAAATAAAGATCGGCGTTCTTCAGGACGGCTATTCAATATCTCATCAATTTTGTTTTGCCCAATAATAGACATAGAGCCGCGTCCTAGGCCGGTATCTGCCAAAAGATCTAAAATATCTTTAAGACGACAGTTCTTCTTATTGATAGAGTATTCACTATCTCCGCTGCGAAAAACTCGGCGAGTAATACTTACTTCATCAAAATCAAGACTGAGGCTGTGATCACTGTTGTCAAAAACTAGAGTCACCTCAGCTACGCCTAAAGGCCTGCGTTTATCGCTACCGGAGAAGATAACATCTTCCATTTTGCTACCGCGCAGGTATTTAGCACTTTGTTCGCCCAGAACCCAACGAATAGCGTCAGAAATGTTACTCTTGCCGCTACCATTAGGCCCTACGATAGCCGTTATGCCCGAGCCAAATGTTAATTCAATTTTATCTGCAAAGGATTTAAATCCATAAGTCGAAAAAGACTTTAAATGCACGAAATCACCCAATCTTAGATTTTCTATCATAATATTTTACCATATATAACAGTTTCCCACAATTAATAGCGACACCTGTTTTAACTTCCTATGCTTTCAAAAGCAACAGTATTTTTGATACACTTTGATAATATCTTCATGCTTTTTAAAAAATATTTTACATTTTCTTCTCTTGTTGCTAAAACTTTTCTTTTGTTTGTGATATAATGTCAGCATAAGTCTTAAATCAGATATAAAATTTATTAGCAGTGAGGGGATTTTATATGAAACTTTCAGCACGTGTTCAAAGTATGACTGCTTCTCCAATAAGAAAACTTTCCCCGTATGCAAATACGGCTGAAGCACAAGGGAAAAAAATCTATCATCTTAATATTGGTCAACCTGACATCGAAACGCCTGCTCAATTTATGGACAGTATCCGCAACTATAAAAAACCGATAATCGCCTACGGTGATTCTAAGGGCGAAAGCTTTTTTATTGAAACAATACGCAAATATTATGCCGAGAAAAGTATGTATTTTGCTGCAGAAGATATTTTTATAACAAACGGCGGGAGCGAAGCACTTATTTTTGCGATTCTGGCTTTATGTGATCCCGGTGACGAAATCTTGGTCTTTGAGCCTTTTTATGCAAATTATACTACTTTTGCTAAAGAATTCGGTGCCAAGATCAATGCTATCCAAACAAACGTTACCAGTGGCTACCACTTGCCAGACGCCGCTACTATCGAAGCCAAAATTACGCCCAAAACAAAAGCAATTCTTTTGACCAATCCAGGCAATCCTACCGGTGTTGTTTACACGCAGAAAGAAATGGATGTTATTTCCTCTCTCGTACGCAAACACGACCTAGCTCTAATTGCCGACGAGGTATACCGCGAGTTTGTTTATGACGGTGCGTACAACAGTTTCGGTACCATGCCGGAGCTTGAAGAAAATCTTATCCTAATTGACTCTGTCTCTAAACGTTACAGTGCCTGCGGTGCCCGTATAGGTTGCATTATCAGCAGAAACAAAGCCTTGGGTAAAGAAATATTAAAATGTTGCCAAGCCCGGCTTTGCAGCCCGATACTTGAGCAGGTTGGCGCAGCTGCTTTATACACAACCCCAGTTAGTTATCTAGATGATGTTAACAGGGAATACAAAAGACGACGCGACACAATCGTTGCGGCTTTAAAAAAATTGCCTGGCGTAGTATCATCAGATCCCAAAGGTGCTTTTTACATCATGGTACAACTGCCTGTTGATGATGCGGAGAAATTTGCTATCTGGATCTTAGAAAACTTTGCTATTAATAACGAAACAGTCATGTTTGCTCCCGGCAATGGTTTCTATAATGATGCTACTCTTGGAATCAACGAAGCACGTCTTGCCTATGTCCTGAATTGCGCTGATTTGGAAAAAGCAATCTACATTCTTGGCGAAGCCTTAAAAGTATATCCGGGAAAAATATTTTAATCATATAAAATAAAAGACCAACCTTTTATGATATGTACTCCTACTACTGGGTGTCCAAAATTCTGGGTACATATCATTCCGGTTTGGTCTTTTTTATTTAGCGGTCTTCTGAACACTCCTTACGATTTTCCATGCCTCCACTAGCATCGGTAGGCGCCAACGTGCATTGGCAGGACTTGTAGACGGCAGATAATACACGCTAATGTCTTGCAAATCAAAGTTTTGTATATATTTTTTAAAAATGCCAGCCGCTTTAGCACCATTACAGCATATGATATTAATTTGCGGATGCTCTTTTAAAAAAGTAGCTAAATCATTTGGTCGTTCGCTACGAATATCAGAGTCAAGACTACCTTCACGTCGGCAATAACTCAACACATCCCATAAAGCGATCTTATGGCTCAATAACATTTGTATTTTGTCTTCGTATTCTGTTGGTTTATCAGTATAATCCAAAAGTTGTGCTATAAGTGGCCAAAACCGATTCTGAGGATGTCCATAATATTGCCTAAGCGCCAACGAACGGGTTCCTGGCATGGACCCCAGAATAAGCAGGCGACTGTCGGCTGCTGCGACAGGTACAAAGCCTTTACATTCACTCATTTTGTTGCACCTCATTTGCAATTTCAATTGTTTCTAAATTAACCCCGGAATGTATTTTAATCTGTACCGGCGCAAAAAGCGACTGCCAACGATGTAAATTATTATTTTTCAGGCCCCTTATCTGTGATTCCAACCTTACAGGGCAGCTGATAACCAGAGCATCTGCTCCTTGCTCTATCAGTTTCCGTAGTTGCGGAGTAAGATCTTCATATAATAAGTAACTTTGCACCAGCTCACCAAAAGCAGGATGAAAAGGTCCGGCAAGAATATTGCCTTCTCTACAAAGTTCTTCGTCGGCCTGCAGACCAATGCGGATAACATTGATCTTGGCCTGCGTCATTTCTTGATAAATATAAGCGCTTTGCCTGACTGCTTCGTCAAGCGATAATGGTATAAAGTCACCATTTTTAAAAGACGTCGCTAACGGTGTCCCTTGGATAACTAGAAGTGGATAAATACGTACTAAATCTGGTTTTAACTGCAGTACCTTTAAGACAGTATTTTGTACACTTGCAAAACTTTGTTGCGGCATGCCTATCATCAGCTGTAAACCTACGGAAAATCCATACTCACGTAAAAGCTGCACCGCAGTAAAAACATCTTTTGAATGATGCCCCCGCTCCGAAGCAGCTAAAACAGTATCATCCAAAGATTGGACACCCAACTCTATTGTTTTTACACCGTGCTGCAGAAGCAATTTCAGCCGCTCAACATCAATATAGTCCGGACGTGTTGACAGACGTACACTACCAACAATTCCGTCAGCCAGCAGTTTGTCTACTGGTTTAAAAAGCTCTTTTTGCAGTTCTAAGGATAATCCGGTAAACGAACCGCCATAAAACGCGGCTTCATTTTGACGGCCCGGTTTTATCCACTGTACATAACGGTCTATCTGACCCTGAACAGCTTCAGCCGATGCCTTCTGTTGTCCGCTAATTGTTTTTTGGTTACAAAATACACACTGATGCGGACAACCGGCATGCGGAATAAAAACAGGAATAATCGCCACGATAATACTTCCTTTCTTAACTTACCTGTTAGCAAAAGCAACCCATATATACCTTTAATAAGTGACTTCTAGAATTATCTTTCTACATAATCAAGTTTTCAGCTTCAATTATTAACCGACACAAATTTTCCGAAGAAGCATTTTATTGTCGCTGTTTTGCGACCTTAACTTTCTGAAGTATATATAAAAAGCCCCTGCAAAAATGAAGCACTACTCCCAATGTTCTTTTAGCAACATTGGGACGACACTTCAAAACGCAGGGGTTTATTTTTATTTAGAAAATTTCGTCAATGACGCGTCAATTTTTTCAAGAGCTTTTTTGGCAGCCTGTTGCTCTGATTCTTTTTTAGTCCGTCCTTCACCAGAACCACTTGCTTTACCATTGATGAAAACGATAGTTGCAAAATGTTTATCATGCTCCGGTCCTTCTGCTCTGGTTAGTTCGTAGACAATGTCGGCATCACCGTCTTGTTGCGCAATTTCTTGTAATCTTGTTTTAAAATCGCTGCATATACCGTGCGTGCAAATAAAATCCAGCTCTTTCTTCATTAATCCTAGAAGAAAAACACGAGCCGCATCAATACCCTTATCCAAATAATATGCTCCCAAAACAGATTCAAAAGCATCTGCCAAAATAGAAGACCGATCTCGGCCTCCTGACATATCTTCGCCTTTACCTAAAAGCAGGTATTCTCCAAGCCCCATTTTACGTGCATATTCTGCCAACGATACTTCACAGACAATATTAGCCCTAAACTTAGTAAGGTCGCCTTCGTTAAGATTAGGAAAAGTACAGTACATGTAAGTGCTGACGATGACACTGAGCACGGAGTCACCTAAAAACTCCACGCGTTCATTATGATTAGGGCGTGGGGTTTCCTTGGACTCATGCGCATAGGATGTATGCGTCAGAGCAGTATCCAAAAATTCCAAACTGTTCATTTCTATGCCCAGTCTATTACAGAACTCTAGAAGCTGCGCCTTGCGCGTATCTTGCATTTAAATCACTCTATTCTCAGTTAAGCTTTATATTTTTTGAAAAGAATGGTAGCATTATGACCACCGAAACCAAAGTTATTAGACAAAGCCACATTTACTTCAGCTTTACGGGCTATATTAGGCACATAGTCCAAATCAAGACCCTCTTCCAAATCTGGGTCTTCATAATTTATAGTTGGAGGAACCACACCATTTTCAATAGTCATAACAGTAGCTATCGCCTCAATACCGCCTGCAGCTCCAAGAAGATGTCCCGTCATCGATTTATTGGAACTGATCATCATTTTATAGGCATGATCTCCAAAAATTTTTTTAGTTGCTAAAGTTTCGTTTAAATCATTGCGATGTGTAGATGTGCCGTGAGCATTGATATAATCAACTTCCTCTGGCTTCATACCTGCGTCGTCAATAGCCTGTTGCATACATAGCGCCGGCATTTCACCGCTCGGATCAGGAGCAGTGATGTGATAAGCATCCGCATTCATGCCAAACCCAACAACCTCAGCATAAATATGCGCTCCACGAGCTAAAGCATGTTCCAGTTCCTCCATAAGAACAACGCCTGCGCCTTCACCCATAACAAAGCCATCGCGTTTTTTATCAAACGGACAGGACGCTTTTTCAGGATGTTCATTATTTGTAGAGAGTGCTTTCATGTTACCGAAACCTGCGACAGCCACAGGGGAAATCGCAGCTTCAGTGCCGCCTGCAATCATTACATCGGCATCACCGTATTGAATAGTACGCAAAGCGTCGCCAATGCAGTTCGTTCCGGTAGCGCAAGCAGTAATGATTGCGGTATTCGGTCCTTTAAAACCCAAAGCGATAGAAATTTGTCCGGCAGGCATGTTCGGGATTTCCATAGGAATGAAGAACGGGCTGATTTTACCAGGACCTTTTTCACCATATTTCAAAGACTGCTCAAGAAATGTATGAATACCGCCGATACCGCTGCCTACACAAACCCCGGCACGCACGGGATTAATTTTTTCTACATCCATTTTAGCATCTTCAACTGCTAGTTTAGCAGCAACTACGGCAAACTGAGTAACGCGATCCATACGTTTGCCTTCTTTTTTATCGCCATAATTTTCAAAATCAAAATCTTTTACTTCGCCGGCAATTTTAGTGCTAAAACCATGATCAGAAGTATCGAATTGAGTAATAAGCCCAATACCGGATTTACCGGCAACCAAATTACTCCAAAATTCATCTTTACCAATACCAATAGGTGTAATTGGACCAACACCGGTAATAACGACTCGTCTTTTCAAAATAAATCACCTCAAATTAATTTTTTGCTATTTCTTCTTTTAGTCTTCTAAAAATTTCTTTCACAGGTAAAATTTCTTTTATTTTCCACATATTAGCGCCTGTAAAAACAAGCCCGGTTTCAACGTCGCCTTGCTGAGCTCTTATCAGTGCCCGAATGATACAAAAGCTACGAGAACATTGTTTAAGGCAACTGTCACAAGTGCGAGGTCGTGGTTGCGTGCCCTCAAGTATCTGCTTTGCCAAAGGGTTGAGGATTGCTCTGCCTTTATAACCAACGGGACTGTCAATTTGTACGACATCCTCTTTAGTCATTTTGAGATATAATTCTTTCAGTGCCGGTGCTCCGTTGGACTCTTCGCTAGCAGCGAAACGGCTACCCATCTGTACACCGTTGGCACCCAATTTAAGCAACTCGGCCACGGCCGCACCATCAATAGCTCCACCGGCTGCAATAACTGGAATTTTTACCGCTTTAACTATTTCCGGTAAAATTTCTTTTATGGACGCCTGTGTACCAAGATGCCCGCCCGCTTCCGTACCTTCCACTACAATAGCCGCAGCCCCGAGTTTTTCAGAAATTTTAGCTAGTTTAACAGAAGAAACGATGGGCACTACGGCCACGTTATGTTTACGCCCGACGGCGAAAATATCTCTTGAAAAACCGGCACCGGCAACAATCAGGTCAATCTTTTCTTCGGCAGCAGTGGTGATGAGCCCCAGGAACTCGCTGGCTGCAACCATGGCATTGATGCCGATAACGCCTTTACCGCCTGACAATTTTCTGGCTAAACGAATCTCTTTTCGCAACTCATCGAACGCCATGCCCGAGGCTGCGATAAGACCTATGCCGCCTTCCTGCGCAACGGCTGCCGCCAATCGTGCGGTAGAGAGTCGGATAGCCATTCCGCCTTGTACAATCGGTACTTCGGCCGTCAAATTACCTATTTTTAGTACTGGTAGTTTCAACAAATATCCCCCATTTCAGGACTAATGCAACTAATCGGGAAAGCTCCAAAGAACTTTCCCGCAAGCTGCTAATAAAGAATTATTTTTCTTCATCCAACATTTTGACTGCATCAGCCACTGTGCGGATTTTCTCAGCTTTTTCATCAGGAATTTCAATTTCAAACTCCTCTTCGAAAGCCATGATTAATTCAACGATATCGAGGGAGTCAGCGCCCAGGTCGTCGATAAAGGAGGATTCCATCTTTACTTCATCAGCGTCAACGCTCAATTGTTCAACAGTGATGTCTCTTACTTTTTCGAAAGTGCTCATTTACGATTCACCTCCTTCCGAAGATCTTTTTAAGAATTGCATAATTACATTACCATACCACCGTCAACATGTAAAGTCTGACCGGTTATATAAGCAGCATCGTCACTTGCCAGGAACAATACTGCTTTGGCAATATCTTCAGTTTCGCCCAAACGAGCAAGCGGAATGCCCGCTTCCATTTCAGCTACTACTTTTTCAGGTAAAACACTGGTCATGTCCGTTTTAATAAAACCGGGAGCTACCGCATTTACGGTGATACCGCGCGATGCAACTTCTTTAGCTACAGATTTAGTAAAACCAAGGCAACCCGCTTTAGCGGCAGCGTAATTAGCCTGCCCTGCATTGCCCATCACCCCTACAACCGAGCTAATATTAACTATGCGGCCTGATCTTTGCTTCATCATGTATTTAACAGTTGCCTTAGTACAGTTGAAAATACCTTTAAGATTAGTATTAATAACTGCATCCCAGTCTTCCTCTTTCATGCGTAGCAACAAAGCATCGCGTGTTATGCCCGCATTATTAATCAAAATATCAATTCGACCGAGTTCTTTAACTACGGTATCAACCATTTCAGCGCAGACATCAAATTGTGCTACGTCACCTTGAAACAGTAACGCCTTACGCCCCATTGCTTCAATTTCTGTAACAACTTCTTGCGCAGCATCCTTATTGCCTGCATAATTCACTGCCACATTTGCCCCTGCAGCCGCCAAGGCGACTGCAATAGCTTTACCAATACCGCGCGAAGCACCTGTTACCAGTGCAATCTTGCCTTCTAATAGCATTTTAGCGAACCTCCTTAAAATAGGCAAGTGTTTTTTCAAGACTTGTTTCATCTTCGACGTTCATTGCATTCATGCCCTTAACAATTTTTTTCGTAAAACCGGTCAAAACCTTACCGGGTCCGACTTCAATAAATGTATTAACACCTAATGCTACCATATGATTTATAGAATTCTCCCAAAGCACCGGCATGGCAGCCTGACGGATGAGAGATTCTTTTATTTCTTCGCCTTTAGTAACCTCCGTTGCAGTTACGTTAGCAACAACAGGAATCTCAGTATCATGGAACACAACCGTTTCAAAAACTTCGGCTAAACGTTTCGAAGCCGGTTGCATAAGTGTGCTGTGGAAAGGAGCGCTTACAGGGAGCAACACGGCGCGTTTTGCTCCGGCTTCCTTAAGCGCAACGATAGCTTTATCTACAGCCCCTACAGAACCTGCGATAACCACTTGACCGGGACAGTTAAAATTTACAGCCTGTACAGCTTCCCCACATTCAGCCTCAACCGTGCGACATATGTCAACTATTTTTTCACTTTCAAGCCCTAATACCGCCGCCATACTACCTTCACCAACAGGAACCGCTTCCTGCATGAATTGTCCGCGTTTACGAACAATACGTACTGCGTCGGCAAAATCTAAAGCACCGGCAAGAACAAGTGCCGAATATTCTCCCAGACTGTGTCCGGCAGCAATATCACAACTTAACCCATTTTCTTTAATGACTTCGGCACAGGCTATGCTGGCGGTAAGAATAGCGGGCTGTGTGTTAAATGTCAACCGTAGCTGGTCTTCCGGTCCTTTAAAACACATATCACTGATAGAAAAATCCAAAGCTTCATCGGCCGCTTCGAAAACTTTACGCGCACAAGCATAGTTATCATAAAGATCTTTGCACATACCTACAGTCTGAGATCCTTGTCCCGGGAATATAAATGCACTTTTGCTCATCGGAAAAACCTCTCTTTCGTCTTTCAGAAACTATTATTACAAGCTATTTACTCCATTTCAGCACAATAGAAGACCAAGTGAGACCGGCCCCAAAACCAACCAGCAAAACAGTGTCGCCTTTTTTCAACACGCCTTGCTCCTGCGCTTCACACAAAGCAATGGGTATAGAAGCTGCAGATGTATTGCCATATTTATCCACATTAACCCAAACCTTCTCCATAGGCATTTTTAACCTTTTCGCCGCACTATCGATAATACGGATATTTGCTTGATGCGGCACTAAAAGATCTACATCCGCGGTCCCAATTCCTGCTTTTGCTAAAGCCCGCTTAGCTGTTTTACCCATGATCTTGATTGCAAATTTAAAAACTTCATTGCCATTCATATGAATAAAATGTTCTTGGGCATCAACAGTTTCGTGTGAGGCCGGCTTACGACTTCCGCCGGCCGGCTGAAACAAATATTTACCACCGCTACCGTCGCTGCCAAGATCAATGCCCAACACACCAAGACCATCTTCTACTTCGCCGACAACTGCAGCTCCTGCACCGTCACCAAAAAGAACGCATGTATTACGATCTTTCCAGTTCATGATGCGACTCAACGTTTCAGAACCAATGATAAGCACCTTTTTATACAACCCGGATTTTACCATTTGACTGGCCACGCCTAGACTATAAACAAAACCCGAGCAGCCTGCAGACAAATCAAAAGCAGCTGCATTTTTGGCACCGATAATATCCTGCACCAGACAGGCCGTAGAAGGGAAGGCATGATCAGCAGAAGCTGTGGCAACGATTATAAGTTCAATCTCTTCTGGCTTTACGCCGGCATCTGCCAGAGCCCGTTCTGCTGCAATGACGGACATATCGGAAGTAGCTTCGTTTTCAGAAGCAATATGCCTGCTTTTAATGCCGGTACGTTCTACAATCCATTCATCGGTAGTTTCTACAATTTTTTCAAGGTCATGATTGGTCAGTACTTTTTCAGGTACATAACAGCCAATACCCAAAATGCCAACAGTTTTATCCATTATATTTCCTCATTTCCTTTTCTTGATTTCACGATATTAGCGGCTATATGCTCAACTACGTCTCTTTCTGCAAAATCTATAGCTACACCGATGGCGTTTTTTATAGCTTTGGCTTTACTGCTGCCATGGCATATAATAAATGGAGCCTTAACACCTAGAAGTAATGCTCCGCCATATTCTGCCGGATCAAGGCGCTTTTTTAATCCTTTCATTGCCGGTTTAATCAGCAAACCGCCAATTTTAGCAAAAAATCCGCCCCCCGTAATTGCATCTTTCATTAATTTCATTATAGCACTTGCAAGACCTTCTGCAAACTTTAAGATTATGTTGCCTACAAAGCCATCACAAACAACAACATCAACGGTTCCCTTATTAATATCTCGACCTTCTACATTACCAATAAATTTTATTTGCTCTTCCGCTTTAAGCAACGGATATGTTGTTAGCGCCTGCTCATTACCTTTTGTTTCTTCTTCTCCAATATTCAAAAGTCCTACACGCGGATTTTTGACTTTCAGCATCAATTCAGCATAAACGCTACCCATGATCGCACTCTGCAACATGTGTTCAGGCTTCGCATCCACTTTAGCCCCACTGTCCACAACAACTGTCGTTCCCGTAAGACTTGGTATAGGCGTTGCGATAGACGGCCGCATAATTCCTCGAATACGCCCCAAACCAAACAAGGCCGCGGCTACAGCAGCTCCTGTGCTACCTGAAGAAACTAACGCGGAACACTCTTTATCGCGTAACAGCCTTGTCGCAACAACGATTGAAGCATCTTTTTTTGTTTTAACTGCAATTCCAGGATGTTCGTCCATATTAATAACCTGGCTGCAGTGGTGAATCGTTATTTTGGGTTCATCTAGTGCTTCATTTTCTTTCAACCACTTTTTTATAATATCAGCGTCGCCGACAAGAACGACTTCACAGTCAAACGCTTTAACAGCCTGCACGGCTCCCAAAACAAGCTCTTGAGGTCCGTAGTCTGTGCCCATCACATCAACTGCAATTCTCAATTTTTTTCGATCCTTTCGTTGGGAAGAGAAACAATAATGAACTTAGCACGGAATACTTCTTCGTTATTATTGCGCACCTTGACCCAGATAACATATTTATCATGCTCACGACGAATGACCTCTGCCTTGGCAACCAAAGTTGCCCCGGCATAAACCGGAACCTTATATTTGACATTTCCCACGCCCGTTAGCGCTGCATCAGCATCAACAACGGCCAGAGCCAGAGTATTGGCCATAGCAAACATATAATAACCACGCGCCACACCTGTTTTTTCCAAGACCATTTCCGAAGTTATTTGTAGCATAGAAATCCCATTCTTGTTGAGCTCCAAATCTATAAGATCACCGATAATATCTTTTTTATCAATGGCTTTGAGCTTAGTCTGAGCATTTTCTGCCATCTGACGAGTACGTTCCCTAACTTCTGGAATTTTCATGCGCAGGCGATCCAAACGAATAGTTTGAATGCTAACCTCAAGGGCTTTGGCAAGCTGTTCATCCGTCAAAAATGGATTTCGTTCCAACATCTTGGAAAGACGTTCCTGCCGTATTAATTTTTTGGAAGAGTTCATTTCATCACCCTATTTTAGTACCAACTATTAATATCTAGGCCCATTATAAATTTTAACGATAGAAAAAGCAAGTAAAAATTTTAATTATACACTTAAATTTGATCCCATAATAATTGTTTAGGTAAGAGGGATAATAAATTATCTTACATCACTTTATTTTAGTATTAATTTATAAAAAGCAAAAAATCCCCGCAACCTTTCGGTTCGGGGATTTAAAGCTACAAAATTATTGTTCTTTAACGATCACTTGTTTGCCGTTGTAATAACCACACTCAAGACAAACACGATGCGGCATTTTCATCTCATGACATTGCGGACATTCGACTAAGCCAGGAACTGTAAGTTTCCAATTCGCACGACGGGAATCACGGCGAGCTTTGGACATTTTTCTCTTTGGTACTGCCATCTTTGATACACCTCCTCAAGCTAATGAATGTAAATTTAATTTTTGATGAATTGCCTTAATGCCGCCAATCTGGGATCGACCGTAGTAGTATCACAGCCGCAGTCGCCTTCGTTCTTATCGGCGCCGCAGACCGGACACAAGCCCTGACAATCGATCTTGCACAAAGCCTGAATAGGCTCTGCCAGCAGGAGACTTTCACGAATCGGTTCAGTCATATCGACGATATCTGATTCATAAATAAAAGCATCATTTTCGATATTCTCAGCACTTGCCGGGTAGAATTTTTCCAATATATACGCCGTATTATCACCTGCAAAGGTTTTGAGACAGCGACCGCAGACCCTTTTGACCACAGCTTTGACCGTACCTTCTAAAAGCAAAACATCGCCGGCATTGGATATCGTACCAGTTACGGTCACTGTTCCTGCTATCGGCAGATCCGTTTCTGCAATATTTAGTTCTGCCGGCTTTAGTTCATAGGAAAATTCTTTTTTACCGACCAGTCTTTTCTTGATTTCTGCGACATTTATCTTTATCATATTTCACCAATCGTTTCAATTATAGCGATGCTCTAAAATTTTGTCAAGAAAAAAGCGTAACTTTTATTATAATTTAATAATGCGACGACAAATGTTTAAAGTATCGCGAGCTATGACCAGCTCTTCGTTCGTAGGTACAACAAAAATTTTTACGCGAGCTCTTTTAACGCTTATTTCCATCTGCTTACCGCGCAGTTTATTCAGTTCCGGATCAATACGTGTGCCAAGATATTCCAGACCATTACAGATTTTATCGCGCATAAACGGAGAATTTTCACCAAGACCGGCAGTAAAGATAATAGCATCCACGCCACCCATAGCCGCAACGTATCCACCAATATATTTCTTCACTTTATATGCGAAGATATCAATAGCCAGTTGACTGCGTTCATCGCCT
>CAYVGQ010000003.1:0-13209 GCA_964450295.1 uncultured Phascolarctobacterium sp.
TCATAAGCCATAGCAGTCAATGCAGAAGGCTCACCTTTATACTCTTTTACGTATGCATCCAAGAATTTTTTAGCTTCTGCAGTAGTCGCTTTTTCACGGTCGAAGGCTGTTGAAAGAGCTACGCCTTCAACATCTTTGCCACCAACGTCGATAAATTCTTGAGTTTCCCAAGTATCGCCGCCCAAGAAAGGAGCCTCAATACCAAGCTGACGTGCCTGTTTTACCAGCAGAGCAGATTCAGTAAAATTACCCGGCGCAAAAATAGCATCCGGATTTTTTGCTTTGATATTTGTCAAAATAGCAGAGAAATCCTTATCGCCGGTTTGATAATTAGCAATTTCTAGGATGCTGTTTTCATCACCGGTAAGTTTCACAAATGCTTCTTTAAAGAATTTTGCCAGCCCAACCGCATAGTCGTTAGATACTTCTTGAACAATGGCTATTTTTTTAGCACCTTTGTTAAAAGCATAGTTCGCCATAACAGTACCCTGGAAGGGGTCGATGAAGCAGGCACGGAAATAATAATCATTGTTGGCCGTTACCTGCGGATTAGTACAGCTGGTTCCAATAGCAGGAACCTTACTTTCTTTAACGATATTGCCTGCTGCCATAGACAAAGAAGAGCCGTAGGAACCTACAATTACGCTTACTTTATCTTTTTCGATAAGACGAGCCGCTACCGAAGCAGCTTCGGCTTTATCAGATTTGTTATCGGCTACGACAAGTTCGATTTTCTTACCCAAAACTTCAGGGTGCAACTTATTGGCCAATTTAATACCGCGAAGTTCTAATTCTCCTCCGGCAGCATTATCGCCGGTCAGAGGTAAAAAGACGCCTACTTTGATAACATCAGATGCTTTTGCAGATTCTTTTTTTTCGCCACCACAACCTGAAACTAAACTCATTGCTAATGCTGAAGCCAGCAGTGCAGCTAGTATTTTTTTCATTTTCATTGGTAATCCATCCCTTCTTACTGTTTATACAGCTTTTCCTCCGCAACTGTAAATTATTATAACATTAAAGTACAATCGTGACAATATCGTTAACTCTCTGCAAATTATTTACACTTTCAGAGTGGTAGTTGCGTCTCTTTAACATTTTTGTAAGAGCATTGTTGTTTCCATTCATCGCCAAACCCTGTTTTTGTCTTTTTAAAAAGGACTTTTACTAAAACAGTAATGTGATAAGTCCGCCGTCTATGTACAATGTTGCAAAAGTTTTTTTGTCGTGATGTTTTGTATACAATATACTTTATATGCAAAGCCTTGCAGACTGGAGAATAATTTTTATTGACACCGTAATAGTAGTCATTTTATTTAGTCAATACTCCGTTCACATAACCTACCGCACTAACAGCATTAGGAGCATAATGATCTGCGCCGATATTATCTGCATAATCCTTAGTTAATACGGCTCCACCAACAACGATACGATAATCTCCGGCACTGCGCAGAGCTTTGATAGTCGCTTCCATAGCCCCAACGGTCGTAGTCATCAAGGCGGAAAGGCCTACTATATGCGCCCTATATTCCAAAGTAGCCTGCACTACAGCTTCAATAGCTACGTCTTTACCTAGATCAATCACATTATAGCCATAATTTTCTAATAACACTTTAACTATATTTTTCCCAATGTCATGAATATCGCCTTTAACGGTAGCTAAAATCACAGTTTCGCCTTTTTCAGCAGTTCCGCTATCAGCCATCTTGTCACGAAGAACTTCAAAAGCTGCTTTAGCAGCATCGGCACTCATTAGCAACTGTGGCAAAAACAAAGTTTTCTTTTCAAAACCATCTCCAACAAAATCCAGAGCCGGTATCATATGGCAGTTAATAATATCCATGGGTTTCTCAGTTGCCAACAATTTTTGCACTGCCTGACGACTTTGTTCCTGCAGACCTTTAACAATCGCTTCATAAAGATTGTACTCACTGACAACAGTCGGCAGTACTTTTTTACCTGTATCGGTAAAACGTCTAACATATGCCTTGCAACCCTCATCTAGGCCTTTCAGAGCCCGATATGCATAATAAACGTCCAGCATCGCTCTGCTCTGCGGATTAATAATAGCGCAGGATAAACCGGCTTCCAAGGCTAATGCAAAAAACGTGCTGTTAACGGCATCCCTTGCAGGCAGCCCAAAGGAAATATTTGAAACACCCATAATGGTTCTTATATTTTCCCCTTGTAACTTTCGGATTACTTCCAAGTCTATCGAAGCATTCTCCCCTCCGGTACTGATGGTCAATGCCAACGGATCAATAATGATATTGCGTTTTTCGATACCGCAGGTAGCAGCCGCGACAATAATTTTTTCTGCAACAGCCAAACGTCCTGCTGAAGTTGAGGGAATACCTTCGTCATCCAAAGCCAAACCAACAAGAACAGCCCCATATTTTTTAGCCAGCGGCAAAACTTTTGCCAGCGATTCTTCTTTTCCGCTCACAGAATTCAAAAGCGGTTTGCCGTTATATAAACGCAATGCGCGTTCCATGGTAACATAATCAGAAGTATCTATCTGTAGTGGTGCCGAAGTAATAGCCTGAAGTGCCGGCACTGTTTTCTCTGCGGCGGATGCCTCATCAATACCCGGCACTCCTACATTTACATCTAGAATATGAGCATCATTTTCCAGTTGTTTCAGACCCAAACGACAAATATAATCTAGATCTCCATCTAAGATAGCCTGTTTTAATCGTGGTTTTCCTGTAGGATTGATGCGTTCACCAATGATTACCGGCGCATTCCCAATAACCACGGCTTGACCATAGGAAGAAACTATTGTCATTTCGCACTCACGTCTGCCTCCGGGTTGTAAATATCTACACTTGTCTACCAATGACTTAATATGAGTTGGAGTAGTCCCGCAACAACCGCCGGCAATAGAAATGCCCAAAGGAATCATTTCTTGCATCAGTTCTGCAAATTCTTCTGCGTCTACATCAAAAATTGTTTTGCCGTCACGCTGTATAGGAAGTCCTGCATTAGGATTCAAAACAATCGGCAACGAACAGGATGACAAAAGCTCGGGCAAGAGTTTACGCATTTGCTCGGGTCCAAGTCCACAGTTAAACCCTACAGCATCCGCCCCTAGTCCCTCAACCATGGCAACAGCACTCATAACATCTGCCCCTGTAAGAAGTTTTCCATCTTCATCAAAGGTCATAGTAACAATAATAGGCAAATCACTATTTTCTTTGGCTGCTAAAACAGCCGCTTTGATTTCGTATGTATCACTCATCGTTTCTATTAAAATTAAATCCGCGCCGTATTTTACTCCGCTGCGTACAATTTCACCATAAACATCTACGGCCTCTTCAAACGGCAAGTCACCATAAGGTGCCAAAAGTTTTCCTGTGGGCCCTAAATCCAAAGCGATAAATGCTTTCTCCCTACCGGAACAAGCCGCTCTGCCAATCTTCAATGCAGCTGCGACAACCTCGTCGACAGTAATATCCATTCCTTGAAATTTAAGGCGATTAGCACCAAAGGTATTGCTCTTTATGATATTGGCACCATTATTCAAATATGCTTCGTGTACGGACTGAACTTCTAACGCATGAGTAAAATTCCACAGTTCCGGCAGCTCTCCGGGTTGCAATCCTAGCTCCTGCAACATTGTTCCGGTCGCCCCATCAAAAAACAATAATTCATTGCCTAATAAATCTCTAAAGCCCATGCTTTCAGCCCCTTCTAAATTCACAATCTATATTCATGCAAGTTCTGCACTTGCTTTTATAAGACACAGCATCCGCAGTCAGTCCGATAACAGCTGTTACAGATTTTACCGGTGACAGCATATATCCGTCAGTTAATGTCAGCCCGATCTTTTTTTCGCAATTTAACAGTAGCAGAAGCTTGCGCTGCTCTTGTAGCTGCCAATCTCCGTATCCGGGTGAAAAACGCGGTTTTAAATGCATCCCTTCGGCGGCGCCGGCAATGTCTTCCTGTACTTCATCACAATAAGCTTCTATCAATGCAGCACAGACAGCCTGCGCTGCTGCGGCCTGAGCCACATTAGTCAAAGACAGACGACGCAGTGTTATGTCTGCATTCCGCCCCAATGTTGCCGCAAGAACAGCTATTTTCGTACAACCGCTTAAATGTTGCGCTAACTTTTCACTTACAAAAAATATGTCGGCATTTAAAATTTTAACGCCTGAGTCCCCTACACTACAGTCAAAAAACTGCCAGCAGCTTTTAGCTCGTACCTCGTTCCTTAACTTTAGATATGCTAAATCGACCAGCACTTCCGCATCATGATCTCCTCGTTTAGCGCCCATATATCTTATTGCTTCGTCTCGCAGATATTTCATTTTACTATCTCTGATAAATTTTTCATAATACCACCGATTATCTCCGGACGATTCATTGTATAAACATGAATATTTTTTAACCCGTTAGCAATCAAATCTACGATTTGCCCCGTAGCGTAAGCAATGCCGGCCTGCTTCAAGGCTTCGGGATCATCTGCGAATTTTTCCACGATAGCCCGATAATTAGGAGGCAGCTTGGTTCCGCTCAACTCGCAGATACGACTGATCTGTTTGGCATTAGTGACAGGCATAATCCCTGCTACAACAGGTATGTCGATACCATGGCGCAGTAAACGATACATATAATTGTAAAGAATATTATTATCAAATACCATCTGCGTAACTAAAAAATCGCAGCCATTGTCTATTTTACTTCTTGTATTGGCAATATCCTTGTCCAGTGACCCGGCTTCCGGATGTCCTTCAGGATAGCAGGCTCCTCCAACACAAAAATCTCCCCCCGTTTTTATTTTCGCCATTAAATCACAGGCATGGGCAAACTCTCCATTATTGCCATTAACAGCATCACCACGCAGTGCTAGAATATTCTGTACTTTAACTTCTCGCATCTGCTGCAAAAAACTGTCTATGTTCTTTTCAACGGCATCAATACAGGTTAGATGAGCCAAAGCAGGGCGACCACTTTCTTCTATTGCACGGGCAATGGCAATCGTTTGCCCGACAGAAGTCCCCCCTGCGCCATAAGTAACACTCATAAAATGCGGACCTAAATCAGCAATCCTGCTGACTATTTTCAAAGCATTTTGTAGCTCTGTTCCTGCTTTAGGTGGGAACAACTCACAAGAAATACATACCTTGTCATTCTTCAACAACTCAATTATTTTCATTATAACAACCTCTTTTTAGCTATATATTGCTAATTATTTTAAACAAAAATACCTGTAAAAGCAAGTATCATTTAACACTTTCGATACTTCCAGCACTTTTTTCTACAGTAAAAATGATTATTGAAACAATAAATGCAACACCAAACTTAATATGCCCGAACCGAGAAAGATTTTTCGTTTAATTACAAACAGTGAAGCCAGAAGTACAATTGTACTGACTAAATCCGGGGCTATCCACTCAGCAGGTATTTTTTCTGAGTTCCATAATGAGAGTGTTAAAAACATCACCCCCGCCGAAGCAATCAACGCTACAACAGCGGGTCGCAGGCCATTCAGTACTCCTCTGATTGCTCCCATCCCACCGTATTTTTCAAGCAGTTTGGCTAGAATAATCATAATAATCATAGAGGGAGCAACAAAACCGGCTGTAGCCGCCACGGCGCCTCTGATTCCGGCTACTTTAGTACCGACAAAAGTAGCCGCATTGATGCCAATAGGTCCCGGCGTCATTTGGGAAATAGCAACAACATCCATAAATTCACTAAAGTTGATCCAATGATGAACATCAATAACCTGAGTTTGGATAAGCGGTATTGAAGCATAACCACCCCCAACACAGAAAGCGCCTACCATACAAAAACTCCAGAACAAATCAAAATATATCATAGTGGAACTCCCTTAACTATATTTTTCGCCCTGTAGCAACAGGAAGCCTATAATCGCATCAATTAAAATTAAATACATAATATTGATTTGAAAAAAATAATTAGCAATAAAAGTGCCGGCTATAATCAAACTGGGGAACAAAAGTTTTTTCTTTATTTCCTTTTCCAGCATATTCAAACCAACGTCAATAATCAGAGCCGTTGCGCCGCACTGCATGCCCCGCAGTAATATTTTTACATAATAGTTATGGGCAAAAGCCTCATAAAAATAAGAAATAACCGTTAAAGTAATTAACGGCGGTAGAACCGTCGCCAAAAGCGTTACGATGGCACCGGTATAACCTGCAAGCCTATAACCAATAATAATAGCAGCATTAACCGCAACTACACCGGGAGCAGATTGTGCCACTGATACCAAATCAAGAGCCTCTTTATCAGTCATCCATTTATAATGATCTACGTACTTGGCTTTAAGCAACGGAATAATGACAAAACCGCCGCCAACTGTAAACGCACTGATCAAAAAAGTAGATTTAAAAAGTTCCCAATAAAAATTTTTATCTATTATGACTGAATTATTCACTTAGTTCCTCCACTTTTTTTAATCTTTATCTTATTATGATAACAAACTTTTTCACTAACGTATAGCGTTGGATGCCCTACTAAAGTAAAATTAAAAATTCTTCATCAAACCTTCTTTATAAAAAAACAGCTCCTGAACCGTGCTATAAGCATGTGTTCTGAAGCTGTTTCTGTGCTTTCGGGTGTTAGATAAGTACGTCTTTCTTCTCCAAAATTGCAGCTGCGGCTACACAGGCCGGGCAATCACAGTAGACTGCTCCGGCAAGTTTTATTTCTTGAGCATGGGACAAAATGTTTTTCGCCAGTTCTTTACCAAAATGTTGAACTCCTGCGTCAGAACCTGCGAAAGCAATCAAAGAGTCAATAGGCATGATGGCTGCTTCCAGTTCCGCAATATACTTTTTCGTTTCATCTGCCTCATTGACACCGCCCAAAGCATCCAGCCAGCTTTGAGCTGCTGCTTTAGCTTCAGCGCTGCAGGAAGGTGCTGCCATTAAGTCCTGTGTTCTTTCAATAACATAATTTAATACTTCTTTTTTCATAATTCTTCGACCTACTTTCTGCATTTTAACTATTCCGATATAATTTTACTCTACACAAAATCATCTGCAAAATCCCGTTTCTCTATTTTACTGCTGAAAGTCACTTCCCTCCTTTTCAAGCAGAGACCGGGGTTCATCTTATTGCTCAAGTATATTTAATTTGTTTATTGCATCCTATTACCATTATAGTTATACATCTAACTATTTTCAAGTTCTTTCCCTTTCCGGGTGTAAACCTACCACCGTAATTTACAAAAAAATAACGGCTCTTCAGTTAATGAAGAACCGCTTGTAATCTGGCGGAGAGGGTGGGATTCGAACCCACGGTGCGTTTCCGCACATTTGATTTCGAGTCAAACACCTTCAACCACTCGGACACCTCTCCGTATAAAGTAGCCTTAATTATTATATCACAAATCTATGTTTTGCAAACTTTTTTTAAACTTTCCTCTGCTTGCTTGGTCTGCAATGTTTTAGCATACTTGTTTTCTTGACGTCTGCGCTTAAAAAAATCTTTTAGCACCTGTGCGCATTCCAGCTCACATACCCCACTGACAATCTGCGCCGTGTGATTAAGATTCGGGTTGCTGATTATATTAAAAATAGATTCTACAGCGCCTGCTTTTGCATCAGGGCAACCATAAACCACTTTTGCAATGCGACTGTTGACGATAGCTCCCGAACACATGGGGCAAGGCTCCACCGTCACATAAAGCACAGCATTGTCAAGACGCCAACGCCCCAGCTTGCGGCAAGCCTCCTGGATAACGATAATTTCAGCATGGGCTGTCGCATCATTCCAGTGTTCACGCATATTATGTGCTTTAGCAACAACCACACCTTCTACAACAAGCACCGCTCCGATAGGTATCTCTCCAATTTCAGCCGCAAGACGGGCTTCCTTAAGCGCTAGCTGCATATATTCTTCATCAGTCATCCCGCACCTCATTTTCACTGTCTTTTATTCCTGTATGCTATCGGCGGCAGTCATTAATTCTTCCCAGCGCAACATTAGTTTATCTATCTCTTGCTGTAGTACTGCGTGTTCCTCTGCTAATGCAGAACTCTCTGCCAGATCTACATGGTTTGCCGGATCTGCCAGACGTTTTTCCAGCACTCCGAGCATGGCTTCTTGTTCACGAATGCTAAGCTCTACCTTAGCTAAAAGTTTTTCTGTTTCTTGAGGACTGTAAGAGCGTTTATTTTGGGGAATTATTTTTGTTGGCACAACTACTTCTTCCATATTTTTTTTCGAAATCTGCCGTTTGTTAAGGTGCTCAGGTTGTATTTTCTGTCGTTTAGCTTTCTCTTGCAGATAAAAATCATAATTTCCTTTATAATCATAAACTTGCTTGTCCTCTATTTCCCAAATGCGGTCTACAATCTCATTAATGAAATAACGGTCATGGCTGACAACAAGTACCGTACCGTCAAAAGCAGTTAAAGCAGCTTCCACCGTTTCACGAGCCATAATATCTAAATGGTTGGTGGGTTCGTCCAATACCAAGCAGTTAGCTCCCTCCAACACCAGTTTTAACAGTACCAGCCGCGCCTTTTGCCCGCCGGAAAGTGTCTCAATTTCTTTAAAAACATCGTCGCCATGAAAAAGCATTCCACCGAGCAATGAACGAGTTCGCTCTTCAGTAAAACCATAGTCCACTAAAAAATTTTCCAATAAAGTTTGCTTGGGTTCCAATCTTTCATAGCTTTGAGAAAAATAACCTACTTTAACACGATTACCAATCTGAGCTTTGCCCCGTAGCGGCGAAATTTCACCCAAAATCGTTTTCAGCAGAGTTGTTTTACCTGTTCCATTCGGTCCCAGCAAGCCTACCTTCTCTCCTTTACGTAGCACTAGGTCAATATCCTGCAGAAGCATGTTGTCACCATATCCAACGGCAAGTTTTTCTAAAATTAAGACTCTTTCTGCCGATTCCGGGGCAGGAGGCAGACGTAACTCAAATTCCTCATTATGTACAGGAGCATCCATACGTTCTAAACGATTGAGCTGTGATTGACGGCCACGTGCCATTTTACTTTTAATGCCGGCCTTAAACCTGCGTATATAAGCCTCTGTCTTGGCAATATAATTCTGCTGCGTTAAATATGCCGCTTCCATTGTCGCAGTCTGAATTTCTTTTTGCTGTAAATATTTTGTATAGTTGCCCTTAAAAGAGGTCAGATGCCCACCTTCCATTTCTAAAATACGGATTGCTATATTATCCAGAAATGTACGATCGTGGCTGACAACCAACATTCCTCCCTTAAATTCCTGCAAATATTTCTCTAACCACTCCGTCATCACAATGTCTAAATGATTTGTTGGTTCATCCAAAATTAAAAAATCTGGGTGCTTAACTAATGCCGCGGCCAGCATCATTCTAGTCTTCTGCCCGCCTGAAAAATGTTCCGCTTCTTCATCCCAGACCTGCTGCGCAAAACCAAGCCCTATTAAAACCTTTTTTATCAACGCTTCATAATTATAACCATTGAGATGCTCGTAAAGTTTAGTAACTTTGGCATATTCATCCAATGTTATTTCAAGTTCCGGCCCCGGTTGCATTTTTGCCGTTTGTGCTTCCAATTCCGTCAACTGCCTACGCAATTCAATAATTTCCGGGCAGGATCGCAGCATAAACTGCCATAAACTGCCCTCACCGATATTTTGAAATCCCTGCTCTACATAGCCAATCGCTAGGCCAGGTTCAAAGTTTATTGTCCCACTGTCTACGCTTTCGGGAGCCAGCAGACAACGTAGCAAAGTCGTTTTACCGCTGCCATTGACGCCAACTAAACCAACTTTTTCACCTTTATCAATCATAAAACTAATATTTTTAAAAATTTCCTGTATCCCAAAACTCTTTGCTATCTTATCAACTGCTAACTGCATTTTTTACCCTCTGTTTTCAATCTTTCTAAACTCTTATTTTAACAAAAAATCAGCATTAAAGCAAAAAGACCGATTGCTTAAGCAGACCGGTCTCATTAATTTATCCTTCATATCCATGTGGATGCCCTTTATGCCATTTCCATGCCGTACTGATAACTTCAGTAACGGTACTGCATTTTGGTGTCCAACCGAGTTCTTTTCTGATTCTTGCCGAAGAAGCGACTAGCACTGCCGGATCACCAGTGCGACGCTTTTCTTCTATTATCGAAAAAGCAACCCCGGTAACTTTTTTAGCCGCGTCGATAATTTCACGTACACTAAACCCTTTTTCACTCCCCAAATTATATATGCGGCTGATGCCTCCAGCAAGCAAATGTTTGAGTGCCAGAACATGTGCTGTTGCCAGATCGCATACATGAACATAGTCGCGGACACAGGTTCCGTCTGCAGTTTCATAGTCGGTGCCATAAATTGCCACCTGTTTACGTACACCCAGTGCCGTTTTAAGTACCAGAGGAATAAGATGTGATTCCGGATTATGATCTTCGCCGATATTACGGCCGGGCGAGGCGCCGGCAGCATTAAAATAGCGCAGAGCAACATAACGCATACCATAAGCCATATCATAATCAGCTAGCATTTTTTCGATTATTAGTTTCGTACGTCCATAAACATTAGTCGGATTTAGCTTGCTATCTTCTTTAATTGGCACAACTTCAGGTTCTCCATAAACGGCCGCCGTGGATGAAAATACAATATAATCCACACCTGCGCCTTTCATCGCCTCTAAAAGGTGCAGTGATCCCTCTACATTATTAAAATAATATTTAGATGGGTTTTCCATTGATTCAGCAACCAAGCTACTGGCAGCAAAATGCATCACAGCATCAATTTCAAACTGCGCCATGATATGTTTCAGAAAGGCTACATCGTGAATATCCCCTTCTACAAGTTGCACATCTTCCGGTACGGCAGTGGCATGCCCCGTAGAAAGATTATCATACACAATCGGGGTAAACCCACTTTTCTGCAATTCTTCCACTACATGGGAGCCTATATAACCGGCTCCTCCGGTCACAAGAACATTCATTGTTCAATCTCCTTAGTTTTTACTGACAATATCTTTTAAATAGGTTAGGAACTTATCCTTTAAATCAGGACGTTTTAGTGCCATTTCTACTGTAGCTTCCAAAAAGCCTTGTTTATCACCTACATCATAACGACGTCCTACAAAATTATAGGCATACATATCCTGCTGCTTCGCCAGTTCTTTCAGTGCGTCAGTCAACTGAATTTCATTTCCTCGACCAGGTTGTGTTTCTTCTAAAATCGAAAAAATTTCAGGATTAATTATATATCGTCCCAAAACAGCTAATCTTGAAGGAGCTTCTTCTATTCGAGGTTTCTCTACCATATCGCTGACTGTAAATGTACGTGGTTCCACAGTTGGCTGAGACGCTACGATACCATACACAGAAACTTTCTCTTGCGGCACTTCCTGCACACCCAAAATGCTGGCTCCGGTTTTAGCATAAACATCCATCAGTTGTTTCAAAGCCGGCACTGCTCCGTCAACCACATCGTCACCTAACAGCACGGCGAAAGGTTCATCGCCAATAAAATTTTTAGCACACAAAACAGCGTGTCCCAATCCTCGCGGCTCTTTCTGACGAATATAGTGAATACGTATCTCAGAAATATCTCTGACCATTGAGAGTTCTTTTTCTTTACCGCTGGCAGCAAGATTCAGTTCCAATTCAATACTGCGGTCAAAATGATCTTCAATTGCTCGTTTACTCCGTCCGGTAATAATCAGAATATCTTCAATCCCGGAAGCCAACGCTTCTTCAATTATATACTGTATTGTTGGTTTATCAACGATGGGCAGCATTTCCTTCGGTGTCGCTTTAGTTGCCGGTAAAAAGCGAGTTCCTAAGCCGGCTGCCGGTATTACAGCCTTGCGCACCTGTTTGATTTCTGTCATCTGTCTCACTCTTTCTCCACTATTTTTTAGGCTTCTTCCCCGCCTATTATTTCCAGAATTTCGGCCGTTTTAACAGCTAAAAGTTTTTTGTCCCCTCTAGTTTCCACATTCAAACGCATAACAGGTTCTGTATTGGATACACGAACATTAAAACGCCAATCGGCATAATCAATGCTTAAGCCATCAAGTTTGTCTACCTGTCCACCGGCTGAGTATTTTGCTTCTATTGTCGACAGAACTGCTGCAGAATCTGTAACTTTACGATTAATCTCGCCACTGCATGGAAATTTATCCATACGTGCAGTTACCAATTCTGATAACTTTTTGCCACTCGTACATAGCAACTCTGCCACCAACAGCCAAGGGAGCATGCCGCTGTCACAATACGAAAAATCTTTAAAATAATGATGCGCAGACATTTCGCCACCGTAGAGCACATCGTTGTCCCGCATACATTCTTTCATAAACGCATGTCCGCTTTTACAGCGCACAGGCGTTCCACCGGCCTCTGCCACAACTTCCTGCGTATTCCAAGTCAAGCGCGGATCATACATAATTTTTGCTCCCGGTTGCTTACGCAGAAACACTTCTGCCAGTAAACCTACTATATAATAACCTTCGATAAACTCCGCCGTTTCATCAAATAAGAAGCAACGGTCAAAGTCACCATCCCAAGCGACACCTAAATCCGCTCCGTATTCACGTACTAGTTTCGCTGTAGCTTCACGATTCTGTACCAACAAAGGGTTAGGAACCCCGTTAGGGAAGCTGCCATCAGGTACTTCGTTGATCTTAATAAATTTAAACGGCAAATATTTGGCTAGTTCATTTAAAATCGGGCCGGCACCGCCATTACCCGGATTTGCAACTATTTTCAATGGTTTTAATGCTTTCACGTCAATATAACTAAGTAAATGCTGAATATATGCGGGCATAATATCATATTTTTTTACAGTATCTTCGATTTTTCCCGGGACCTTAACATGTGGAAAACTTTGGCTTTCGACCACCATCTCCGCAATATCAAACAACCCGGAATCAGCTGAAATAGGCCTTGCTCCACGACGTACAAGCTTCATTCCATTATATTCAGCCGGATTGTGGCTAGCTGTCACCATAATGCCTCCGTCAGCATCGAGATGTGTTGTTGCAAAATAAATCATTTCCGTGCCGCACTGACCAATATCAATAACCTCACTGCCGCCATCTCGCAGTCCATCCGACAAGGCGTCTACCAACTCACGCCCGCTCAAACGTATATCATGACCTACAACCACTTTTTCCGCTGCGAACATCGCTGCAAAAACACGTCCTACTCGATAGGCCATTTCTGTATTGACCTCTGTTGGTACTACGCCACGAATATCGTAGGCTTTAAATGC
>CAYVGQ010000003.1:13219-16921 GCA_964450295.1 uncultured Phascolarctobacterium sp.
TAGCCGCTGATCTTAAAATAAACTCTATATTACATTCTACTCTCATACAAAAACTCCTGCAAAAAAAAAATTCAGGCAGGAGCATACTACACTCTATAGTTTATTTCCAGCAGCACTGTTTCAGCCGCCTCACCTAAATACCAACGTGCAAGCGAAAAGAATGGCTGTAAATTACCGCTTTCATCAGGTAGCAAAATACTTTCGGCTAACAACGGTAAAAACTCTTCTAGTTCTGCACCACTGGTCAAAGCATTTTCTATTTCATCCTCCAAAAATTTTATCAAAGCCAGTCGCATCCGCTGCAGGCGCGGCGCATTCAAATTGAGTTCTCGTATTGTATTCCGAGCTTTACTCTGCAGCTTTTTGGGACACGATTCCGCATCTACGAACATTTTCCCTGTATGCTCCTGATATCGGAAAATCCTCACAGACGCCGGTATTCTCAGAGGGTTCAAAATGCGCTCCGAGATAGTTTTCCCACCTTTAGGCACATCACAGCTACGATCGTTCTTTCTGCTGGAAAAACGCCACTCCGGCTCTGACACATATGGCTGACTGCCACCATGACAAACTCCCAAAAGATTCTGCCAATCGAGATGATAATTGTGCTTTTCAAAATTAGTCTCGGCTTTGGGGAAAAAATGCTCCACACGAAAATCATCAACATTCTCTTCGTCCTCTGCCAACTTGATACTAATTTCACAATAAGCGCATAATCCGTGTTGATCTTGCAGAAGCTGTTGTTTTACCTCGCGATAACCGCTGCGATTACGTCTGCGAAAATGTTCCCATGTTTCCTTCGGAAAAGCCTTTCTGTAATTACGCAGGCGTTCAGGTGTACGCGGCGATTTATACACCCGTTTCATTTTTTCTTCCTCCTGAACGCTTTCATCCTTATTTCCGTATCAGCACGTATCAACGCCGGTTCGCAACCTTTCGACCACTCATCCAGATTTTTGCGAAGTTCTTGTGCTTCTTCGGTATCCCATTTATCTTCACTGACTAACAGGAGGTAACGATACAAATCCTTAACTATCGGTAGCACCTGTGCTCTACTATCAACATTCTGGATATCCTTCAACAACTGATAGCTTTCGGCCCCCATAGAAAATATCGGTTTATCAATATTGATTAGATTATTATCCCAACGAAGGATGCGTATTGATTCTGCAGGCACCGTGCTCAATACCTGCGGACTGTGAGTAGTAATGATAAACTGCACATTTGGAAAAGCCTTGCGCACATCATATACTACCACCTGCTGCCAAGCAGGATGCAAGTGCATATCGACCTCGTCAATCAAAACTATACCCGGCGTTTGCATCGCAGCACTACTGCCTAAATCAGGATTCAAGCGCACCATTCTATACGCAAGGTCAGCTGCCATACTGATCACACTGCGCGTACCGTCGCTCAAAGCATTCAAAGGCAACATTCCCATATTTTCATGAACAACAATCATATTTTGATAGGAAAAACTATAATCAATATCTGTCCAGCCCATACTGCCAATACAGGTAATTATAGCCTGTTTAACAGCTTTCAGTACTTCTGTATATGGATTTTTTTCATCCTTTTTACCGCTTTCAGCCAAATAACGGTCAACCTCCAGAGCACTCATTGAAGCATATTTAAACCACTGGCCAAAAGTATTATAAGAGGACGATGGTTCCAGACAATCCACATAGCCACTGCTACGTTCCAAACTGATGTTTTTACGCAACTCAAATATCTTATTATCTTTCCACATTCTGTTAGTTCCATAATAAGCCATGACCGGTAAAATAATTTTGCTGTCATTAACCTCACGCAAAGCTTTGACCATATTTCGTCCGTATTCGCTAAGAGATTTAGCCTTCTGGATTGTAGTTCTGCTCCTGGCTGTTTTTAGTTCTCTCTTCCAAGTTATTTTTTTGCCGTCTATCATACCTTCGACGCCAATAACCACAGGGTACTGACTTTTCATTCTCAGAACATGTTCCAATGCGCCGCCGGCAGTATCTTTAATTTGGCGCACATCGGTATCACTGATCTGATTTGCTTTAGCACCGTAAAAGCAGGATAAATATGGTCCCAATGCCACAGCAATCGCATCAAGAATAGCAGTCTTACCCTTACCGTTTTCAGCAACAATAACCGTCAGTTCTCGATTAAAATCTATTACAAAATCATCATAACAACGGTAATTCTTCAAACATAAGCGACTGATATACATAGCACACCTCCTGAAACATCTCTTTTATTATTATACCTTTTTTTAGTAACTTATGGAAATATATCTATAATAATGTATAATATAGATGTATTCTTTAGAAATAGGAAGATTAGAAAATGAATATTTTTTTTGTTATCGCCTTAGCGATGCTTTTGATCATTATCCTGCTACGCCGACATATACCCATCGGTCCGGCAATTCTTGCAGGCGGTCTGCTAATCTGGGCTTTAGTAGCGCCCCAAATGCATTATTTAGTTCAAGCTTTAACTGATACGCTTACCATGCGGCGCACTTACGATTTAATTTTGGCCCTCTATTTCGTTATGTGTCTGGAAATAGAACTACGCACAAGCGGTGCTTTAGATGGTATGATTCATTCGCTACAACGCTTGTTTGCCAGTGAAAAATTTACTCTAGCCATCATGCCTGCTTTTTTAGGGTTGCTTCCTTCTCTAGGGGGAGCACGTTTTTCTGCTCCAATCGTCGACGCGGCCAGTCGTAATACCGAGCTGACTCAAGAACATAAAGCGGCTATCAACTTCTGGTTCAGACATATTTTTGAGTTTTCAAGTCCCATCATTCCGGGAATGATTATGGCTTGTAGCATTGCCGGAGTTGCTTTCAGTGATTTTATTGCCCATCTCTGCTGGCTGACACTACTGTCTTTCGCCTTAGGCTGGCTGGTTCTTATTCGTCCATTGACGATGCCTAAAAACACCAATCTAGCCACAGACAAAGCCGCACGCCGTAAAAATGTTATGGATCTTGCGCTTTCACTTCTTCCCGTAGTTGTTAACTTTGCTTTGGTAGTTTTCTACGATTTTAATGCTTCTACCGCAATGGCTCTTGTTACCTTTGCCATGATTCCGATTCTGCGTATGTCCAGCCGCGTACTTAATATTAAAGAAGTCTTCGTCGGTGCCTGTGACTGGAAAATGCTGATGAATGTGCTTTGCATTCTTTATTTCATTCAAATTCTGACTGATACCAACGTCTTGCAAACAATTGTTGAGGAATTTAAAGCGTCACCCCTGCCAATACCTATTATAGTTGCCGCTATCTCTTTTATTATTGGTATCTTAACCGGTCTTTCACAAGGGCACGTGGCAATAGTTATGCCTATTGTAGCCGCACTTTCTCCCGGCGATATCAATCTTGCGGGTATAGCTATGGCATTTGGTGTAGCCGGACAAATGTTGACGCCTACCCATATGTGCTTCATTGTTACACTTGACTATTTTAAGGCCGATTTTTTTAAAACTCTCAAGCCGATGTTTATTCTTGAGTTTCTGCTACTAACTATTTTCAGTATCTATACTTATTTCACCTGGTAAAATAAAAAAGCTGCCTCATCATGAACCGACCCCCAAAAGTTAGATTTTTAGGTCTAACTTTTGGGGTCGGCTCACGTCAAAGGCAGCTTTTTTTATTAACTGCTTATTTAGCAGCTTCTTTATTTTCTTCTTTCTGTGGCAAAGCAATACCAA
>CAYVGQ010000004.1:0-2252 GCA_964450295.1 uncultured Phascolarctobacterium sp.
CTTTGGCGGCAATGGGCGGAAAATAGCTTTCCCCAATCCTTCCTTTTCCATGTATGGAGTTTATACTAAGTTAGCTGACAGTGTGGCAGCACCATATTCTCTGACGCTAGCGGGTTATATAGATCCG
Source organism: uncultured Phascolarctobacterium sp. (assembly GCA_964450295.1). Lineage (GTDB taxonomy): Bacteria > Bacillota > Negativicutes > Acidaminococcales > Acidaminococcaceae > Phascolarctobacterium. Next base: position 128 of record CAYVGQ010000004.1, read on the forward strand.
GATAAGGTGATAGAATTCTGCCACAGAGAAGATCCGGCACTGCTGATTGTCTGCAATCCCAATAATCCGACCGGTAATTACAATCCGTTGGAAGCAATGGAAAAAATTTTGGCAAATGTCAGTTGTCCGGTAGTAATGGATGAAGCTTATATGGAATTTGCCAAGGGTAACGGCGTTGACCCGCAGGATCTGCGCCCTTTAAATAAATTAAAGTTGGTAGCCGGTTCGACATTGGCGTTGACGGGTAAATACAGTAATTTTATGTGTCTGCGCACCTTTTCTAAGGCCTATGGTTTGGCCGGATTGCGTGTAGGCTACGGTGTTGGCAGTGCAGGGATTATGCGTATTTTAGGTAAAACATTATTACCCTATCATGTAAATGCTTGGTCTTTGGTTGTTGCGCAAGAGGTTTACCGTCAGAAGGATTTGTATAAAGAAAGAATAGAAACGATTATTGAGCAGCGTGAACTGCTGAGAAAAAAATTTGAGGAGCTGGGGCTGAAGGTTTGGCCCTCGGCAACAAACTTTTTGACCATCTGTCCGATGGGCAAATTGGCAGAACGTCTGGCAGGCGCGTTTGCTAAAGAATATGGACAGCAAGGTGGAAAAACACAACAAATGTTGGCGGGGATGTATCTGTATCGAAAACTGCTGGAGCAGAAGATTCTAGTGCGGGATTATTCCTGTAACTCGGTACTGCAAGGCTGTTTGCGTATTACAATGGGTCTGCCACAGGAAAATGCTGAAATCGTAGTGCAGTTGCAGCGTTTGTGTGAGGAGGAAGCATGATGCGTCAGTTTGAAAAGGAACGTCAAACACTGGAAACTTCTGTTGCTGTAAGCATTAATCTTGATGGTAGCGGTAAAGCTGAAATAGCGACTGGCATTGGATTTTTTGATCATATGCTGACGTTGTTGGCAAAGCATGGCTTTTTAGATCTTAAGATACTGGCGCAAGGCGATCTGCAGGTTGATTGTCACCATACGGTTGAAGATTGTGGTATTGTTTTAGGTGAAGCAATCAAAGCTGCTGCCGGTGATAAGGCAGGAATCCATCGTTATGGCAATTGCTTTATTCCTATGGACGAGGTTTTGGCGCAGGTAATACTTGATTTTTCCGGCAGACCCTATCTAGTTTTTGAGGCCGAGATACCTAAGGTAACTCTGGGTAATTTTGATGCAGAAATGACGGAAGAATTTTTCCGAGCCGTTGCGGCCGCCAGTGGAATGACCCTGCATATACGAGTCCTGTATGGCAAAAATGTTCATCATATTATTGAGGCTATTTTTAAAGCATTTGCCCGAGCTTTGGCCGAGGCCGTCGCACTCGATTCGCGCGTACAGGGCGTAATGAGTAGTAAGGGGGCTTTATGAGCGGGCAAATTGTTATCGTTGACTATGGTATGGGCAATTTGCACAGTGTCAATAAAGCGATTGCTGCGGAAGGCGGATGTCCCATCGTTTCCGGTGATGCACAACTCATTGCGAAGGCTGAAAAAATAATTCTGCCGGGTGTAGGTGCCTTTGGTGATTGCATGCATAATTTGCATCAATTGGGACTTGTGTCTGTTTTACAGGAATATTTGCACAGCGGGCGTCCATTTTTAGGGATTTGCCTGGGAATGCAGGTTTTATTTGAAAGTAGTGACGAAGCTCCCGGAGTAGCAGGCTTGGGCTATTTTAAAGGACGGGTTAGGAAACTTAAAACAACATTTAAAATACCCCATATGGGTTGGAATCGTCTGAGTTTACGCAGTAACTCGCCGCTTTTGACCAGAGCGGCAGATGAGTATGTATATTTCGTGCATAGTTTTCATGCGGAACCGCAGGAGAAAGAAATAGTAACGGCGATCTGTGACTACGGCATGGAAATCACAGCTGCTGTGGGGCGAGGCAGCGTACAGGCTTTCCAATTTCATCCAGAAAAATCCAGCCGGGTGGGCCTTGGTCTGCTGCAGGCTTTTAAGGAGTGGCAACCATGATAATTTTCCCGGCGATAGATATTCGTGGTGGACGCTGCGTGCGCCGCCGGCGCAGGACGCGACGCCCGCCGCGACCGAGCCGGACGTGCCGCCGCTGGTGCTGCTGGGCGAGCTGCGCGCGCCCGAGCCCACCGTCGAACTGGC
>CAYVGQ010000004.1:2262-8307 GCA_964450295.1 uncultured Phascolarctobacterium sp.
AGGGCGCTTTGACCAGGAAACGATTTTTGCTGAGGACCCTTCAGAAATGGCGGTGCGTTGGTCGGATGCCGGTGCCGAATACCTGCATGTTGTCGACTTAGATGGAGCGTTGGCAGGTGCAGGACGTAATCTATCGACAATTGCAGAAATTTTAAAATGTTCGGCCATGCCTGTACAGGTAGGCGGAGGCATTAGAACTTTGGCAGCGGCCGAAACACTGCTGGCAATGGGCGTGAGTCGGGTTATTTTAGGGTCGGCGGCTGTACGTGATCCCCAACTGGTGGCAGAAGCCTGTCGCAGGTTTCCCGGTCGTACTGTTGTCGGTATCGATGCCAAGGAAGGCAAAGCTGCAATCGAAGGTTGGGGTATCAGCGGTGGTATCAATGCTGTGGAGCTTGCTAAAAAAATGGCTGCGATCGGCGTTGAATATATTATTTTTACTGATATCAGCCGTGACGGCAAGCTTAACGGAGTTAATATTGAGGCAACCGCAGAAATGGCAAAAGCCAGCGGGCTCAAGATTATCGCCAGCGGCGGGGTCGCTTCGCTGGAAGATATTCGTCGTTTGCGACAACATGTTAGTGACGGTATTGAAGGTTGTATTATCGGGAAGGCTATTTATACTGGCGCTGTAGATTTGCAGGAAGCATTGCGGGTAGCAAAGGAGGGCTGAGATGCATACGAAACGAATTATTCCTTGTCTGGATGTCAAAGGAGGACGCGTGGTCAAAGGTACTAACTTCGTAGAACTTCGCGATGCCGGAGATCCGGTCGAGTTGGCGGGGATGTATGACAGTGAAGGTGCAGATGAACTGGTTTTCCTTGATATCACGGCTTCTGTGGAGCAGCGTAAATCTATGCTGGAAGTAATCAAACTTACGGCTGGGCAGGTTTTTATGCCATTGACGGTTGGCGGCGGCATCAGTACGGTGCAGGATATTAGAAATGCTTTGCAAGCTGGTGCTGATAAGATTTCTATCAATACAGCAGCGGTAAACAATCCACAGTTGTTAACAGAGAGCGCAAAACTTTTTGGCAGTCAGTGTATCGTACTGGCAGTTGATGCCAAGTGCTGCGGCAAAGATAAATGGGAAGTTTATGTGCATGGTGGACGCACACCTACGGGGATTGATGTGGTGGATTGGGTTAAACAGGCTGAAACTCTAGGAGCCGGAGAGATATTGCTTACCAGTATGGATGCCGACGGTACAAAAAACGGTTATGATATTCCTCTGACGCGAGCTGTAGCTGAAGCTGTTGGTGTACCCGTCATTGCCAGTGGCGGCGCCGGAACCTTGGAACACTTTTATGATGTATTGACGGTGGGTAGAGCAGATGCTGTTTTGGCAGCGTCAATTTTTCACTATAAAGAATTTACAATTCGGCAGGTTAAAGAATATCTGCAGTCTAAAGGTGTGGAGGTAAGATTATAATGCAAGTAGATTTCTCTAAAATTAAATTTGATGAAAAAGGGCTGATTCCCGCAGTAGTGCAGGATGCAGCGACAAATGCCGTGCTGATGCTGGCTTATATGAACGGCGAATCTCTAGCTAAAACCGTAGAAACAGGCTATACTTGGTTTTGGAGCCGTAGCCGTCAGGAGCTGTGGAACAAGGGAGCTACCAGTGGGCATATGCAAAAAGTCATCAGTATCGATTATGATTGTGATGGAGACAGCCTGTTGGTTAAGGTTGAGCAAAAGGGTGCGGCCTGCCACACCGGCAATTACTCTTGCTTCAGTTATCCCTTATGGAATAGTGGTGCAGGTAAAAATCTGCCCGTACCCGAACCGGACGGAATCCATGGTGTTTTGACAGAACTATACCGCGTTATTCAAGATAAACGCGTACATGGCGGTGAAAAATCTTATACTCGTTATCTCTTCATGTCGGGACAGGACAAGATCTTGAAAAAAGTTGGTGAAGAAGCCGCCGAAACAATTATTGCTTCTAAAAACAATAATCCTAAAGAAGTGCTATATGAAATGTCCGACTTATGGTACCATTGTCTGGTGCTTTTGGCTTACCATAACATTAATCCGGCAGAACTTTTAAGCGAATTGGGTGGACGTCGTAGTAAAGAGAATAATAATAAATACTGATATCAAAAAACCTTCCGTCTGCAAACGGAAGGTTTTCTTTGCTTAAAATTTACAGATGAGGGAGTGATTTTGTGTTACAATGACGAAAAGAGGTTAGTAACGAAGAAGGTGAAAAAGTGGATAAAAAAATTTTAGTCATAGGGCATCGTAATCCTGATACAGACTCAATTTGTTCGGCTATTGTCTATGCCTATCTCAAACAGCAACTGGGGTTGCCGGCGGTTCCGGCTAGAGCCGGGAAAATCAATCCTGAAACCCAGTTTGTTTTGGAACATTTTGGCGTTCCGGTGCCCAAATTAGTGGACGATTTGTATCCGCGCTTAAGCGATATTCATTTGGCGCAGCCGCCAACTGTAGGACCGGATGCTTCTCTGCGTGACGTGGGTCGCCTGTTTGTAGAACATGAGTGGCTTAAATCGATACCGGTTTTAGATGAAGATCGCGATATAGTCGGCATTATTACCGTGGGTGATCTGGCCAAGCGCTATTATAACGAGCTGTCAATACAGGACCTAGATGACGGTGAAATAGATTATCGCAGCATATTGCATACTTTGGACGGGCAACTGATCTGTGGTGACGTCGGGAAAATCTTTAACGGAAAAATCAAGATAGGTGCTTCAGAGGCGTTAACACTCAGTCAAGCAATAAAATGTGGCGATTTGGTTATTATCGGTGACAGAAGCGATGCACAATTGGCAGTTCTGCAAGCCGGTGCGGCCGGACTAATCTTGACCCGCGACACAGAGGTAACGGAACCTGTTGTGGCTGCGGCGGAGCAGCAACAAGCTATAATTATAACAACTCCGTACGATACTTATACTACCGCTAAGCTGATTAATCAAAGTATCCCGGTGCGTCTGGTAATGACAAAAAAACTAGTTAATTTTCGAACTAGCGATTTGTTGTCAGACGTCAAAGAAAAAATGTTGGCGGCAAAATTCGTCAGTTATCCGGTCCTTGACCGTGGAAAATATGTAGGTATGATCGATCGAGGGATGTTGCTGATACCTGACAGGCAGGAGGTTATTTTAGTAGATCACAACGAACGCAGTCAAGCGGTGGAAGGTATTGAAGAAGCGCGCTTGCTGGAAATTATCGATCATCATCGTTTGGGAGGCTTGACGACGGGGGCTCCAATCTTTATCAGACAGGAACCGGTGGGTTCTACAGCGACTATTGTTGCTAACCTGACTTGGCACAGAGGCGTAGAACTGCCACCGGAGATGGCGGGCCTTCTATTTTCTGCTATTATTTCAGATACGCTGTATTTTCGTTCTCCTACAGCTACCCTATTCGATCAGGATACTGCCCGACGTTTAGCTAAGCAAGCAGGAATTAAGGACGCGGAAGCCTTTGCGATGGAAATTCTGCGCCGTGGTTCTGCTATCGGTACGATGCCGGTACAGGATATTGTACGCAATGACATCAAAGAATTCGACTTTGGGGAGCAGCGTGTCACTGTAAGCCAGATTAATATTATGGACAGAGAGCAGGCCCGGAAACTTATGGATGCTTTGAAAAAAGCGCTAAATGAATTTCGTAAGCAAGAGGGCTGTGCTCTGTCTTTGTTAATGATAACTGATATTTTAGGAGAAGCGACAGATCTTTTAGCCGCGGGAACGCCGCAGACGCAATTGGTGCAAGCTTTTGGGGAAGCGGTAAGCGAAGGATGCTATTATCTGCCCGGGGTTTTGAGTCGCAAAAAACAGATTATCCCGCCGTTGACGGAAGCCTTTAGAAAAGTTGAATGAGATAAATAAAAACTGTCTTGGCATAGGGCGAGTGAGTAAAGGCATCGCAGGCGCGGTGCCTTTATTTTTGACGATAGCATAAATAAAGCAGGAAAAAGAGAATATAAAGAGAATATAAATAAGGTTACGATAAAATAAAACAGATGCGGCACAGGCAGTGCCGAAGAGAAGGAGGAGTCTATGACAGAAACCTTAGCAGGCCTAAATCCACAGCAGGCCGAAGCAGTACAGACAACTAATGGACCGATGCTTATTATGGCGGGAGCGGGCAGTGGCAAGACCAAGGTTTTAACTTGCAAAATAGCGCATCTGTTGGAGCAAGGAGTGCGTCCGTACCGTATTTTAGCAATCACTTTTACCAATAAAGCGGCGTCCGAAATGCGTGAGCGTGTCGACAGATTGGCAGGGCCGGCGGCCAAAGATGTCTGGTTGTTTACTTTTCATGCTTTCTGCGCCCGTTTTTTGAGAATGGAAATAAATAAACTGGACGGTTATGGCAATAATTTTGCTATTTATGATAGCAGCGACAGTCAGAATTTGATCAAACAAATTTTAAAAGAAATGAATTTAGATGATAAGCGCTTTCAACCTTCCGGTATCGCCGCTCGTATTTCCGGAGCAAAAAATCAGCTGCAAAGCGTCAGTGATTTCGGTAAAGCCGCCGCAGATTTTTATAATCAGAAGGTAGCAGAGGTTTACGAGCGTTATCAAAATAAACTTTTAGTCAATAACGCCGTAGATTTTGATGATCTTTTGGTGCTGTCGATTAAGCTATTACAGGAAAACGAAGAAGTGCGCAACAAGTACCAAGAACGTTTTGACTACCTGTTGGTTGACGAATATCAAGATACTAATCATGCCCAGTATCTTCTGACGAAGCTATTGGCGGCAAGACACCGAAATATTTGTGTAGTAGGCGATGCCGATCAGAGTATTTACGGCTGGCGCGGTGCGGATATTCAAAATATCTTGGACTTTGAAAAGGATTATCCCGAAGCCAAGGTCATCAAGCTGGAACAGAATTACCGCAGCACACAGGTTATTTTAGATGCCGCAAATGCTGTTATTGAAAATAATACCGATCGCAAACCAAAAAATCTGTGGACCGATAATGCTAATGGCGTGGCAATCACCTATTTCCAGGCGGCCGATGAGCGCGATGAAGCTCGGTTTGTGATTGAAAAATTGCAGGAGTTGCAGTTTCGGCAAAAGCTGCGGCTAGGCGAGATGGCAGTGCTATATCGTACCAATACTCAATCGCGTATTTTTGAAGAAATGCTGATTAAAAGCGGTATTACCTATAGTATGGTTGGCGGTCTGAAGTTTTATGACCGCAAAGAAGTCAAGGATATTATTGCTTATTTGCGCGTTATTTTTAACCCGGCAGATTCTTTAAGCTTATTGCGTATTATCAACGTGCCACGTCGAGGTATTGGTGACGCTACTTTGGGTAAATTGCAGACCCATGCGGCTGAAAACGGCAAGAGTCTTTTTGATGTGCTTTCCAATGCTGCTCAGGTAGAAGGACTGAGTAGCCGGTTTGTCGGCAAGTTGGATGAACTGGCTGCGATTATTTTTGATTTGATGAATCAGGCAGATAGTTTACCTGTTGAGGAGCTGATAGAACAGGTACTGAATAAGACCGGCTATATGCAGGAGCTGCAATGCGAGCATACAGCACAGGCGCAGAGCCGTATCGATAATTTGATGGAATTGATGTCGGTTGGTCAGGAATTTGCCAAGGGCGAAGAAGAAAATAATCTGGAGAATTTTCTGGCGCATGTCGCGTTGGTTTCCGATATTGACGATGCTGAATTAGGTGAGGATGCCATTACTTTGATGACGTTGCATTCTTCAAAGGGTTTGGAATTCCCCGTCGTCTTTTTGGCAGGTATGGAGGAGGGTATTTTCCCCCATGCGCGGACGCTGATGGACGAAAATGAAGTGGAGGAAGAACGCCGCCTATGTTATGTAGGTATTACCCGTGCCGAAAAACAGCTGTTTTTAAGCAATGCCAAAATGCGAACTATTTACGGGCATACGGTGTCTTATCCGCCGTCTCGCTTTTTGCAGGAGGTGCCGCGCAATTTGGTGACGGTTTTCAAACGTCCGGTGCTTGAACGCAGTGCTTTGAGCATGGTCGAAAATAAGCCGCAGAAACGCAGTCATGATACTAATTGGTTTCTGGGG
>CAYVGQ010000004.1:8343-16912 GCA_964450295.1 uncultured Phascolarctobacterium sp.
TTCTTCTGTGGATGGTCAAGAAGTAAAGGTCGCTTTTGCCGGAGCCGGTATTCGCAGTCTGTTGACTAAGTACGCAGTACTGAAAAAGGTTTGATTTTATACTTGTTGCAAATTTGAAGGAGGCTGCTATGGAACTGGAGCATGCTCAAGCCTTAAGCGAGGCTGAACATCTGAGAACAGAGATCCGCCATCATGAATTTTTATACTATGTGCTGGATGCACCCGAAATAACCGATGCTGAATATGACCGAATGATGGTACGCCTGCGGGAACTGGAGGCTGCTTGGCCGGAAGACGTACCTGCTGATTCGCCGACACGACGGGTAGGCGGTAAGGTGAACCCTGATTTTACCGCAGTCAAACATTTGACTCCTCTTCTTAGTTTGGGCAATGCTTTTTCGGACGAGGAATTATTGGCTTTTGACCAACGGGTACGCAACGGTCTTCCCGGGGATAGCGAAGTAGAATATGTCATGGAACCCAAAATTGACGGGCTGGCCTGTAGCCTAATTTATGAAAATGGTTTGTTGGTGCGGGCGGCCACACGCGGTGATGGAATTATTGGTGAAAATGTAACGGCCAATGTGCGAACAATTCGTTCGATACCGCTGGTATTGAATACGGGCAAAGACGAAGTACCGCCGGAGCTTTTGGATGTGCGCGGCGAGATTTATATGCCTCGTCATGCTTTTATGCGACTCAATGAGCAACGACTCGAAATGGGGGCAAGCGAATTTGCCAACCCTCGTAATGCGGCAGCCGGAAGTTTGCGTCAGCTTGATCCTACTGTAACGGCGCAACGGGCACTTAGTTTTTTTGCTTATTCCGTAGGCGAAGGTGCACAGGATAAACATGCCGCTTCGCTGGAGATGCTGTCAGCTTACGGCTTTAAAGTAAGTGAAAATTATCGTGTCGTTACAAGTATTGCTGAGGCACTCAACTATATTAAAGATTTTGATGCTAAGCGCAAGTCTTTGCCCTATGATACCGATGGCGCCGTAATGAAAGTTAACGCTGTTTATCAACAGAATATTTTGGGCACGACAGGTAAAGATCCGCGTTGGGCTATCGCCTTCAAATTTCCACCGGAGCAGGCGGCGACGAAATTGGAAGATATTGTGATTCAGGTTGGACGCACGGGAGTTTTGACGCCTACCGCTGTGCTGACGCCGGTACGGCTTTCAGGCAGTACGGTGAGCAGGGCGACTTTACATAACGAAGATTTTATTCAAGCTAAAGATATTCGTATCGGTGACACTGTTATGATCAATAAAGCCGGTGAAATTATTCCTGAAGTGCTATATGTAGTTATCTCTGAGCGTCCGGAGCAGGCTGTGCCTTATATGATGCCTTTAAATTGTCCGGAATGCGGCTGGGCTGCTGCCCGTAAGGATGGAGAAGCGGCGCTGCGCTGTACTAATCCGCATTGTCCGGCACTTGCACGTGAGGGATTAATTCATTTTGCTTCTAAGGGCGCAATGGATATTGATGGATGCGGGCCGGCGGTTATCAATCAACTGCTGGAGGCGAAATTGATCCGTGACGTAAGCGACCTGTATTTACTGACGAAAGAACAACTAATCGTGCTGAACAGAATGGGTGAAAAATCGGCCGCCAATCTGCTTAAGGCCATTGCTGTCAGCAAGGAGCGAAGTTTCGATAGGCTACTGTTTGGCCTTGGTATTCGCCATGTAGGGGCTAAAGTCGCTCGCCTACTGGCTATAAAATTAGGAACGCTCGAAAATTTATTGGCTGCCTCTGCGGAGCAAATTGCCACTATCGATGATATCGGGCCCAAGATTGCGGAAAGCGTTGTGACCTGGTTTGCTTCGCCGGTAAACCGCGATTTGCTGATCCGCCTGCAAGAACTGGGACTGAATATGAAAATGCAGATGCAGTCAGCTAGTAGCGAACATCCTTTTTACGGTAAAACGCTGGTCTTTACCGGTACGATGCCGACACTTGGACGCGCAGAAGCACAAACCATGGCGCAGGACGTGGGCGCCAAAGTCAGCGGTAGTGTCAGTAAAAAAACGGACTATGTAGTCGCCGGCACCGAAGCAGGTAGCAAATTAACCAAGGCCGAGCAACTGGGCGTTACCGTGCTGGATGAAGCAGGATTTTTGCGGTTATTGAACGGTGGTACGGATGCTGCTGCCGGATCTGATACAATAAAGGACGGACTGTTTTAAAATAAGCTTAAAATTGAGAGAAAAATAAAATGACCATGCTTGGGCATAAATGCTCAAGCATGGTCATTATTTGGTACTATTTGTGAGGGTGCCAATAGCAATTTATTTGTTGTTCTAAATTATGAAGGGAGTATTTAGAAGTTTAGTTGCTGGAGCTTGCGGTTAAAAATTTATTCAGTCCAGATAAGCGCAACTATTTCGCCGGCATAATAAGTATGCCAATCTTTATCTGCATAAAATTTGTCTGTCAAAAGCTTGTCAAAATTTCCCGGCGCCATCTCGTGTTTTTCTAAGATGCGACATTCCAGATGGAGGCCGGCTCCCTTGATAACAGGCACTTTAACGGCCTGTCCCGGTGCTGCGATCAATTCGGCGGCAGCAAATTTATCCAGGTCGCGGCCCGATTTAGTACCGCATAGTCCTAGTGCTTTGCTGAAAGCGGAAGTCAGTGGCAGGCTGACGGTAAATTCTTTGCCGGCTTCAATCAACTCGTGGGTGTAACGGGAGTGGCGCACCATGGCTGTAAAAACAGGCCTGCCCCACACATTGCCCAAAGAGCCCCAGCCGATTGTCATGGTATTTTTTTTGCCGTCGGCAGCGGTAGTTAAAAAAGCACCCTTCGCCAAAACCTTTAAAATTGTTTCGGCATGCTCGAAAGCGTTGATATTTTGCATAACCATCACACTCCTTATACTACTATTATAATAGGTTTTGTGTGACAATGCTGTAAAATTTTGGGCTGCTGTATTAGTGCCTCGTTTTTAAATATGCTATAATACTTATAGCAAACCGTTACTCATGAGGGCGATGCAGATAATGCCTCTAGCGGGTCGCTTGCGGAAGTATTTTTATGATTTGCCCTGTTAATAATATAGCGGGATAAAAAATAATATGATATAATATTAGGCGAGTTTTTAAATGTTGCCAAGATAGTGATTTATAAAATAGGAAGGTGAAAAAATGAAGGTCACGACTAAAGATGTAGAACACATCGCCCAACTTTCCCGCCTAACCATTTCTGAAGGTGAAATGGAAAAGTTTACGGAACAGTTCAATCAGATCCTCAATTATGCCGATAATTTACAAAAGCTTGATACTGAAGGCGTCGAGCCGACACCGTATGTGTTGCCAATCAGTAATGCATTCCGTGAGGACGTGGCTTTGCCAGGCGTTACGCAGGAAGAGGCACTGAAAAATGCGCCGGCAGTCCATAATGGCGGCTTCAAAGTGCCACGTGTTATCGAATAGAAGAGGGAGGAACTACTGTGGATCTTTATAAGAAAACTGCTCATGAATTACATGACAAACTTGTAAATAAAGAAATTAGCTCCGAAGAGCTTACGAAGGCCTTGTACGAGCGCATTGACGCTGTTGAGGACCGGGTCAACGCCTATGTGACGCTGGATAAAGAAAACGCTTTGGCTCAGGCTGCCAAGGTTGATGCGAAAATTGCAGCCGGCGCAGCCATCGCTCCTTTGGCCGGTATTCCCGGTGCTCTTAAAGACAATATCTGCACCAAAGGCCTGCTGACGACTTGCTCGTCTAAAATGCTTGCCAATTTTGTGCCGATGTATGATGCACATGTTATCCAAAAATTGCGCGCGGATGATACCATTTTCCTAGGCAAAACGAATATGGACGAATTTGCTATGGGTTCCAATACCGAATCGTCTTATTTCGGAGCGACTCATAATCCCTGGGATTTAGATCGTGTACCGGGCGGCTCTTCCGGCGGTAGTGCCGCTGCTATTGCGGCCGGCGAAGCGATTTGGGCTCTGGGATCTGATACCGGAGGATCTATCCGTCAACCGGCGTCTTTTAACGGTTGCGTGGGAATGAAACCAACTTATGGCCGGGTTTCCCGTAGCGGTTGCGTAGCTTTTGCCTCCTCGCTGGATCAGATTGGGCCGCTTACCCGTGACGTTACCGATGCCGCTATTGTCCTCAATGCCATCTGCGGCAAGGACGAATGTGACTCTACCTCGCTGCCTGTAGCAACGCCTGACTTTACTAAAGCCCTGCGTCAGGATGTCAAAGGTCTGCGTATCGGCTTACCGAAAGAATATTATGGCGAAGGGCTGGACCCCAAAGTCCATGCCGAACTAAAAAAAGCAATTGCACAATTTGAAGCTATGGGTGCTGAAATCATTGATATTTCTCTGCCACATACCGAATATGCCATTACGATCTATTACATTATTGCTCCGGCAGAGGCTTCTGCCAATATGGCTCGTTATGACGGCGTACGTTATGGTTTCCGCGCGCCTAATGCCACCAGTGCTCCTGAGATGACGACGCTCAGCCGCACAGAAGGTTTCGGAATCGAAGTAAAACGCCGTATCATGCTCGGCAACTATGTTTTAAGCAGCGGATACTATGACGCTTACTACAAAAAAGCGATGAAGGTGCGTACGCTTATCCGCCGTGACTTTGACAGTGCTTTTGAAAAATGCGACGTTATTCTAGCGCCTACTGCTCCGACGGCGGCATATCCTCTTAATGGTAAAATGGACCTTTTGTCCATCTATATGCTTGATGCCTACACTGTTCCGGTGAACATGGCAGGCTTGCCCGGCATTTCCGTACCCTGCGGCTTTGCAGATGGTTTGCCTGTAGGCATGCAGTTGATTGGCAAACCGCTTGATGAAGAAACCGTGCTGCGCGCAGCCTATACCTTTGAACAAGCCAATGAATACCACAAGGTACTGGCACGGTTAGGAGGTAACAAATAATGAAAAAATATACTACTGTTATCGGTTTGGAAGTCCATGCCGAACTTAAAACAAAGTCTAAAGCATTCTGTTCCTGCTCGACTGAGTTCGGAGGGGAGCCTAACACTCATGTCTGCCCGGTTTGCTTGGGTATGCCGGGCGCTTTGCCGGTGCTTAACAAACAGATGGTTGAGTTTGCGCTTCGTGCTGGGCTGGCTTTGAACTGTGATATTCAGAAATGCAATAAATTTGACCGTAAAAATTATTTTTACCCCGATCTTTCCAAAAACTATCAGGTTTCTCAATTTGATCAGCCCATTTGTTTGGGCGGGCATGTTGATATTGAAGTTGCAGGCACAAAAAAGCGGATTGGCATTACTCGTATCCATATGGAAGAAGATGCCGGTAAGCTAAACCACAGCGGGGCTACTATCAGCACATCTGATTCTTCAGCCGTAGATTATAACCGTGCCAGTGTACCTTTGATTGAGATTGTCTCTGAACCTGATATGCGTAGCTCTGAAGAAGCACGCGCCTATTTGGAACAATTAAAAGCTATTTTAGAATATACCGACGTCTGCGACTGTAAAATGCAGGAAGGCAGTCTGCGTTGCGACGCCAATATTTCTGTAATGCCGGAAGGCACAACTGAGTTCGGTACACGTGCCGAGATTAAAAACCTCAATTCCTTCCGCGCTCTGGTGCGTGCTATCGAGTACGAAGTTGAGCGTCAAATTGATCTGATTGAAAGCGGCGGACATGTTGTGCAGGAAACACGTACTTGGGACGAAGCTCAGGGCATGACACTTTCCATGCGTAGCAAAGAAGAAGCTCATGACTATCGTTATTTCCCAGAACCGGATCTAGTTCCGGTAGAATTGGATGATGCTTGGATTGAACGCGTTAAAAAGGAACTGCCGGAGCTGCCTGCTCAACGACAGCAGCGTTTGATGGCCGAGCATGGTCTTACTGCTTACGATGCAGGCCTTATCGTGGCGACTAAAGCTATGGCCGACTATTTTGACGCGGCCTGTAAAAATTCAGGTGATGACAAAGCCGTAGCTAACTGGCTTTTAGGTGATGTTTCCGCATATCTTAATAACGAAGGCATTGAAATTGGTGCTTTCCCTATTAAACCGGCAAATCTTGGCGAAATGGTTGCACTAATCAAAAAAGGCGTTTTGTCAAGCAAGCTTGCTAAAAAGGTGTTTGCCGAAATGCTTAAAACGGATAAGTCACCTCAAGTTCTCGTTAAAGAACTGGGCTTGGAGCAAGTCAGCGATGAAGGGGCTATCGCCGCTATCGTTGACGAAGTGTTGGCTGAAAATCCGCAGTCCGTCATCGACTTTAAAGCAGGTAAAGACCGCGCTGTCGGCTTCCTGGTCGGGCAGGTCATGAAAAAATCTCGTGGCAAAGCTAATCCGGGGATGGTAAATAAATTATTAGTAGAAAAAATGCAGTAGGCATTGCGAATAAAATTTAATATATTGGAGGTGTCGTTATGAATAAACCGTTTGTTTTTGTCGGCTCGGGCTTAAGTTACCTGTGGCTGCTCTTATGGACGACTGTTATTTCTGTTATTACGTTGGGCTTGTTTTTTCCTTGGGCCTATTCGGCGCAGCAGCGCTGGATTTGTGCCAATACTTATGTGGAAAACAGGCGACTTCGTTTCGACGGCACTGGTCTTGGTTTTTTCTTCCAGTGGTTGGTCATTATGATTTTGACGGGCATTACTTTTGGCCTCTACGCGCCTTGGGGCTATTGCCAGTTTAAACGCTGGGAGACGCGCAATACTGTTTTTGATGAATAGCCGGTAAAGACAAACACACCGCATCAGTAATCTGAGCGGTGTGTTTGTCTTTTTTTGATTTTAACTGTTGCAAAAAAGTGCGCAAGGCTTGCCAAAGAGAATATAAAGTAGTATAATGTGGTTAGCGAAAGCTAACTTTTGTAAATTAATTTTACGACTTGATACAGCGTCCGTTTGTGCCGGACGTTGCACGGATGAAAGCAAGGTGTTAAAAATGATTGACTATATTGTAGGCGGAGTTTTAGCTTGTTTGTTGCTTTTGGCTCTGCGTAGTGTGCTAAAAAAAAGTGCCGGCGGTGGTTGTGCCGGTTGCAGTGGTTGCAGCGGTGGCAGACCCTCTTGCCAGGAACAAAGCGAGCAGAATACTGCGGTAAAATGATAACAGGAAGCTGTGCTAAAATTTTGCGCAGCTGCCTGTTATTGACAAATAACAGCAAAAAGCATATAATTTTATCAAAAGATCGCTTAGCCGATTTTGTATCAGCCGCAGGCGCACGCAGTCGCACGTGTCCCTGCGTTTTTTTGTGAAGGTGGGTTTAGGGCTATGTATAATATTGACCGTGGCGCATGGGCCGAGATTAATCTCGACGCTGTGGCGCACAATGTACAGATCGCTAAAAGTAATCTTGCTCCCCATACTAAATTATGTGCTGTCGTCAAAGCTGATGCTTACGGGCATGGTGCTGTCGCTGTAGCTCGTGAAGCTGAGAAAAACGGCGCGGATTTTCTGGCGGTCGCTTTATTGCAAGAAGGCCTGGAATTGCGTGAAGCAGGTATTGAGCTGCCAATTCTAGTGCTTGGTTCTTTACAGCCCGGTGTTGCTAAGGTAGTAGTACAGTTTGATATCAGTCATGCCGTTTTTGACGAAGAACGTTTATACGCCTTGAATGAAGCGGCTGTTAAATTGCATAAAAAAGCTAAGATTCATATTGCCATTGATACGGGTATGCATCGCATTGGTGTGCATGTGAGCGAAGCAGGTGAGTTTGCGGCTAAAGCGGCTACTCTGTCCGGAATAGAAATCGAAGGGGTCTTTTCACATTTTGCTACGGCTGATGCCGATGATAAAGCTTATGCTGCTCTTCAGTTCAAACGCTTTCAGGAAGCACTGGCGCTGATCAAAGCTAAGGGCGTGGAAGTGCCGTTGGCGCATATTGCTAACAGCGCCGCCTTGACAGAATTGCGTGAATATCAAATGGATATGGTGCGTCAGGGTATTACTCTATATGGACTGCACCCGGCGCATATGATTGATTGTTATGAAGATTTCGAGCCTGTTATGACGGTCAAATCTACGGTAAGTTTTGTAAAAACATTACCGGTTGGTGCAACCATCGGTTACGGGCGTACTTATATTCTTGACCGTCCCAGCGTTATAGCCACGGTTCCTGTCGGTTATGCCGACGGTGTTAACAGGCGTTTGTCCAACAAGGGCTATATGTTGGTTAATGGCGGTAAGGCTCCTATCGTGGGTCGTGTGTGCATGGATCAGGTGATGCTGGATGTTACCGATTTGCCAACGGTCAAAGTAGGCGATCCGGTCACTGTTTTCGGTGGCAAAGACTTGCCTATGGAACTGGTGGCCGAATGGGCCGGAACCATCTGCTACGAGTTGGTTTGCGGCGTAAGCCCGCGGATGCCACGCATGTATGTGCGTAACGAGAAGTGAGTCTTTTAAAAAGCTTTCCCTTATTTATGGCTGTTTCGGCTTCGGTCGAGCAGCCACTTTTTTATTTGTGGATACTCTGCCGGGTCAATAGACCGCTATTGCGTTGATATGCTACAATAATGGTACGAAGAATAATAAAGGAGTGTGACTTGACTATGAACGAACAGGAATGGCTTGCTTGTGTAAA
>CAYVGQ010000005.1:0-8350 GCA_964450295.1 uncultured Phascolarctobacterium sp.
TGGTCGCACCTCTATCCACCACATTGACATGAACTGTTTCAATGATAGCGGCATTTGCCGCCCGCAACGGTAGCAAACTGAACAAAAGGCTTATTGCAATAAATTTTACAATCCACACGGCAACTCCCGCCTATTTTAGAACTGACCGCCGAAGCTAAAGTGGAAACGTCCGCCCTGATCACCATGACCATAATCAAGCTTAACCGGTCCTAAGGGCGAATTGATACGGAGACCGACACCATAGCTATATTTCATTTCCCCTAAATCAAAGCGTAACCACTGTCAACGAATAAAACACCCTGTACTTTTTTCACAATCGGCATTCTGTATTCGACAGTTCCCTTCAGCATACTATTGCCTTTAAACTGATCATCTTTATAACCGCGTAGCGTTTCGCTGCCACCCATGGAGAAGCGCTGGCTCAAAGGCATTCTGCCGCTGGCATAACCGGCTCCCAGTTGGACGGCGATAACGTTTTCAGCACCTTGACGATAATAATAGCGGTAGTCCACAGAATACTTTGTAAAATCAAAATCGCCGCCTAAGCCGGCATATTCGATATTATAGGCATTTCTTTTACCTTCATGCGGATCATAAATATTATCGCGAGAATCATAAACCCTGGCGACACCAATACTGCGTGTCGAACCAAAATTTTTCTTTCTGCGGTATGCGCCGGTCGTACCATCATATTTCTCCTCATAATCCGCATTACTGTTCCATGAATCTTCATAGTACTGAGTACTGTAACCATCCACAGCACCTTTATAAATATCATCACGATTTTTTAAGGTCAAATAGTTGCTGACATATTCATTATTAGTTTTCCGACTGAAGGTCAGCTCCTGACCACGACGTTTTTTATCATAACGGGCAATTTCGTCTGCGTTACGGTCATAATCGGCATATTCGTTGGTAACATCGTACAAAGTAATCATAGCGCTGGTTTCTTTACTGTCGATCCAAGGCCGGCCATAAGAAAACTCATAGTTCTTGTTATCAGCACCGCCGAATTCCCAGCGCAGATTAATTTTATCACCAATTCCGCGGAAATTTTTATCACCGATAGAAACCATACCGATAAAGCCGTCGGCATCACTGTACCCGGCACCAATACCAAAAGTACCGGTATTCATTTCTACAACAGAAATTTCAATCTCCACAGCGTTGGGCTGCTGACCGGGATTCAGTTTGATATTTACATCTTCAAAATAACCTAAATTATAGATTCGTTGCATGCTACGGCGAGCATCCTTGGCATTAAAGGGTTCGCCTTTTTTCAACTTCATTTCACGAGTTATAACATAATCTTTGGTTTTGGTATTTCCTTTAATCTTAAAATCTTCAACAACACCTTCATTGATCTCTAACAGCAATATACCTTCAGGCTCCATTCTAACATCGGCAACACGCGCCAAAATATAGCCTTCTTTATTATATTCCGCTTCCAGCCGCTGTACCTTAGCATTTACTTCTCTGATATTAATAAGCTGGTTTTTGGGCAGATCAAGAATTTTTTCAATTTTATCAGTAGAAATTTTGGTATTACCTTCAACTTCTAACTGGTGATAGATTGGGTTTTCCATAACATGATAAGTAACTTGAACTCCTTCGGGAACCTGCTGGAATTCCGGTTGCAAATCATAGAACCAGCCCATATTATAGATTGCATAAAGATCTTTGCCGAGTCCTTCTGAAGTTAAAGCCATGCCCGGTTTAGTTTTAAGGACGTCAATAATTGCTTCAGTAGACGTCACATTATTGCCGCTGACCATAATTTTAGTTACCAACTGGTCAAAATATGGCGCCGCTGCCTGCTCAACCTCTGCCGGAGGACGCATTGGAGCTTCTTCTTCACGGGTAGCAGTCGTATTAGTTTGAGGAGTATTAGCCACAGCTTCCTGGGCTGACTTTGCAGCATCTTCTCTTGCCGCTTCTTTGGCGGCTTCTTGTCTATTGATAGGTTTTACCGTCTCACCTTCGCTTTGGTCCGCACCGTCAGCATCACTCTGTGGGGCATCTTTAGTGTCTTTATAGCGCGGATCTGAAATGTCTTCAGACGGTTTATTGTGCATATAATAAACCGTCTTTTTACCCTTTTTACTCAGTCCGCCTTTATCTTGCCCCTTGCCCTTCTCAGCCTTCTGTGCTTTTTTAAGAGCAGCCTTAGTAACAATCTGCTCCTTGCCACCGATAGTCATCGTTTGATTCTCAACGACATCCGCGGCACTGTTTTCTTGTGCCCATACAGGCGTAGCCAGCAAAAGTGCCGCCAGGCTCAAAGATAAGGGTCGCCACATATTTTTTCTTCTCATCAAAACATCCTCCTAAACTAGTTTGCATCACTTAAAGTGCGGCGCGCTGCACGTACCAGATTTTGCATCTCTGCAGAAGACATCTTTACGTTGCGCTGATCTACCTGTTCTTCATGATACTCAGCCGTCTGCTGTTTTTGTTTGGGTTTATATGTAAAAGTCGGTACAGCATCCTGCCGCGCCGCCTCCGTTTGAGGCACTTTTGTTTGAGCATCGCCTGCGGCGGTAACTGTAACAGGCGACATATCTCGGAATTCTACCGGACCTTCTTCTGCCGCACCTGCATATAACCAGCCGCCATAGCCGGCTAAAATAACAATTGCAGCAAACAGCAACGCTAAACGTTGTCTGTTCCAAATAGAAATCCAACCGTTTTTTTCACGCAAATGCTTTATTTCAGCTTCTGCCAACATTAAATCAAGCTCGCCACGCGTTCCGTTGTTTTCACGGAAGCTTTGTTCAGCATTTTCTAAACTGCTTCTGGCATTACGAATGCGTTCATAAATTGCTTTTGCCACCGTAACAACTCCTTCCTACGCGACTTCTAACTAATAAATATATATTATATAATCACTAAAGTTCAAGGGTTTTCACCCTGCAAATTTTCTTTATATTCGTCATATAACACGATTACAGCCTTTTTAATCATATAATACCCTAAATAACGCTCATTTACTCTTGCTAGCTTTTATTTAAATCACTCATTAATCTTGAAAGCATACCTCGGACTCTGCGCACACCCTTTTTCTGCAACCTATAAATATGTGCAAGACTAACATTGATTGTTTCCGCCAGATCACCGGCGCTTTTATCTTCCAAATAAATACCGGTTAAAACAAGCTGTTCTTTAAGTGGCAACCGTTCCATCGCCTGTGTTACCTTGGCATTCAAAAAATGTTTTTCTGCTATTTCTGCCGGCGACTCCGATTCTGCAACCAAACATTCGGACCAAGTGGTGCCGGTTGTATTAACTGCGTCCAGCGACAAGGTTTGATTGCCGTATTCTGCACTCAGAAAATCCAGCATACGACCGCGAATCCGATGGGAGGCAAAAATGCTAAAGGCAACGCCGCGCTGATAATCAAATTTTTCAGCGGCTTCAAGCAGACCAATGGTTCCTTCCTGAATCAACTCCATGACCTGCATCTCCGGCAACCGAAATGTCATTGCTATTTTAAATACCAAAGGCTGGTAAGCCATAATAATCTTTCTATAACCGTCCTGATCACCGTTAACATAGGCTTGCCACAAAGCAATTTCTTCATCCCGCTCCAATAATTTAATTTTCTGCAATTCTACTAAATACTCCTTCAGCATTTGCTTCCCTCCTTTCAGTTAAAATGTTACTCGGTATTCTAAGCCCTGCCAACTCTCATTTTTTTCATTAAGTGAATAGTTGATATTCAAATGTTTGCTAATTTCATACTGACCGAAGACACTGTGATGTTCGTTATCCATACTGGTAGTATAACCAACTACAAAGTTATCCGTCAAATACTTACTGAATAAAACATTATATTGATTCCGCTCGTCTTGAGTAAAATCACGGGTACGCTTTGTGTCCATTTCAAAACCTGAGCGCAATTTTCCGGAATAGACCCTGAATTCATCAAGTCCTAATGCTTCTTTAAAGAGTTGCTCGACGTCTCCGAATACCGCCATTTCCAGTCCGACCGTCATCAGATTATGCAAATCATCACTATCATCGCCGTCAGCGCCGCTTGTTTCACGCTGTAAAGTCAGCATTCTGATAATTTGATCTTTAGTCAGCGGTGGTGATGAATTAAGTTGCAACTCCATTTCTTCCAAAGGACCGGAAATATGCATATTGATGTCATAGCGCTGGAATTTAGCGGCAGCCTCCAAATTAACTGTCGGCAAAATACTACCGGGAATCGGCCAAGCAACAGATGCGCCCCCTACTTTAAACTTTGTACGCAGATAGCTGACACTGCCTCGATTCGCACTGATTGTTCCGCCGATATTAGTATACAATGTACTACCCTGGACATGAAATCCTCCAGCCAGCCACAAGTCATATAAATATTTATTGTATAAATGAACCTTCGGTCCTAAAGAAACCTGCACATCAAGCCCAATATTGTTCTCACCTTCGCCAAATTCAGGAATCGTCGGCATATTAACTAAAACGTCATCAAATTTGATTGCTCCCTGAAGCAGAGGACGATACGCAAAACGCGGCCCCTGTCCCGCCGATAACGCATTGCCCGGTGCGCTACGCATTACATACCTTTGCGGTGTTACATTTAGATTACCGTTAATACGTCCCGTAAAAATATCCGACGCAATTTCTACATTGTCCGCTAACAATTCTAACTTATAGGCCTCGCCGGCATTAGAACGCAAAGCATATGTTCCGTTGCCTTTAAATTCTCCTTTGCCTAATTTAGCTGAAATATCACTTAGTAGAACCTTATTCCCCTCAAACTCTACATCTGTATTAATATTTTCTATAATTGTCTGTACATGTTTAAATTTTAACGATCCGTCAGTAATCTGCACAGCACCATAAATCAAAGGGGCTTCCAAAGTACCGGCAAGTTTTACCTGCCCTTGTGTTTCCCCTACCCCCCATTCAACCATCGGTGAAATCATCTGCAAGATTCCTAGCCTCGTATTATCAAGACTCAGCTGCACATTCATTTGTGCGTTCTTATCACGCCTCTGCTCACCGGATCTAAATAAATCTAAAGGCACATCGCCATAAGTGCTGGCGCTATAGATATCTTTACTGAGCATAGCCTGCTCTATTTTTAGATTGTCGTTAGCCAAAGATAGCATCGCCGTAAAATCGTCAAACCCAATTCCTGCCACACTGCCGTTTTTGACCTCGACAGAACCATTCCCCTGAGGGTCCTTAAGCGTTCCCTGCAACTGGACGAACAAATTCAAATCACCCGTTACAGCAACAGGGTCACTCATCAATGCTGTTACCAATGCCGGATTAGCATCAACGGCACCTGCGTCGATTTGCATTTTCCCATCTTCTAGATTAACCTGCCCACCAATAGCCAGCATACCTTTATCAGTAACAGACTTGACTTCCAATAGCTTCACGTCATCAAAGTACCAAATTTTATTTTGTAAATGTCCTTTAAATTTCATCTCTTCATATTTAAGAGTATTTACGGTAATATTATCAACCCGCACATCTATAAAAATTCCTGATTGAGGTCCGTTCGGGTTAATGGCTACTTCACCCTGTGCCAAACCGTCAACAGGGTAGTTAGCCTTTGCCATTTTCAAAATCGACTGCACGTTGCCGGAAGAAACAACCACATTTCCTTGCAAAAATTTCTGTTCATGATCATAATCAAGTTCTGCAGAAAGCAAGCCCTGCGCCACCTGTTTAAAGGAACCTAGCAAATGGTTTTTTATACCGCCGTCACTATCCAACTTACATTGAATGTCATTCAGTTCCTCACCATTGACAAAAATAGCTTTACTGCTGACATCACCATGGAAGAACGGTCTTGTCAAAGTACCTTTTAAAGTGCCGAAAGCATCTGCGTAACCTTCTAAAGCTACAGTTGCAGCACTAATTGGCAAAGCCGCCAAATCAATATCCTTGATATCCAGTTTAAAATCCAGATTCTGTTCGGCGTCCATGCGTCCGCTAAGCTTGGCTTGCGTAGAAAGAGCCAGGACGTCACAGTCTTTGATAAGCAAATCACTATCACGGTAACTATAATCCATTTGAATTTTATCGACCAGATAGCCTTCGGCGCTACCATCAGTCAATAAAATTTGTCCGGAAACATCCGGCGCTGCCACAGTGCCCTGCACCAGCATTTTACAATTTACATTACCGGTCAACTGCAGCTCCGGTACAAAAGCTTTTACAAAAGGTTCGGCACGGACACCGGCCGTATCAATCTCCAAATCCAAAGTAGGCTCCGAATCACGCAGATCAACGCTGCCGTTCAGAACACTTTCGCCCTGAGCCATCAATACTTTATAATCATGCAGAGTAAGAACACTATTTCGGATTTGCATACCGCCATGAGCTTCATCTATTTGCAATCCCGCAATATCAACCTGCTTCAGCTGGGTGACGCCTTTAAAATCGATGGCATCAGATGTGCCGGATATGTCGAATTCGGCAGCCAATAAGCCGCTACCTTGCTCTCCCAATGCTTCTAAAACTGAAGCGATTGGGAAGTCCGTCATGGAGCCATGCAAATTAACTTCGCTCGTTGCCGTAATTGTTCCCTGCGCCACAAAAGCACCTGTGTCAGTAAATGCGGAAAGGTTCTTAATCTTGCAGCCATTCCTGTCCACATCAACATCAAAATCAACCTTCCGCAGCAGCAAATCACGCCAGCGCAAACGCACAGTATCGGCAGCCAAATTAAGGTTAAAGATTTCCTCTTTAATAATGCCCTTCAAAGCCAGACTTCCGTCTGCAGCAATAATATCATCAGGACGATCTGCCAACGGCGCTGCTTGGATATTTTCCAAATCCAAAGCAGCTACAATATTCCCGTCACGAAGATTATATTCCGCCAAAACTTCCGCCCTGCCGTCACCAAACTCTGCCTTGGCAGTATTAACCTGCACTATGTTATCAAAAATACGAAAAGGTAGGGCAACCTTCTTAAATTCTTGTCCATCAAAACGCAGTAGCTCTGCCGCTAACAAACCCTCACCTTGAATATTATTCGTATCTTTTAAGTCTATCTTGCCATCAAAACGCGCCGTTTGTCCGTCAACGGTCAGCAGCATTTTACTTGCTTGTATCTCCTTGCCGTTGAACTTCACCTTGCCATCGATGCCAACAGGTACAACCCATTGCCCATACTCGACAATACCGGTCAGTTGTTCCAACCCAACAGAACCGGACATAGCGACATCTTTGCCATCATTTTTCCAAAGTAGGTTAACATCACCGACAGAACCTTTAAAATCTTTGACCTGGGCAAATTTATGGGCGAAAGCTGCGAAATCACTCAAAGTAAAATGGTCACTTTTTATAATTAAACTACCAACCGCCTGCATATCTACAAGGCCTTGTAAACGTACACTGTCTTTGGCATAGTCAAGTCGCGCATCAACGGCAAATTTAGGATTGCCGCCGCCGTCAACAGAACCCTCCAAACCAAACTGCCAATTCCCATACGGAGTTTCCGTAAGCACAGTCCCCTGAATAATTTCCAAAAGACCATAGAAGGGAGTTTCATCCGATTCCGACGGTTTTATAAAATCCTTTACATTCCAAACTTCTTTTTCACTCAAAGCAAGATGAATAGTAGGGCGCTCAAGAACTATCTTATCTAAAGCTTTGTTTGTATTAAAAAGGGCATACCAAGGCGCGATGTGCAATTTAACTTCAGGCAACTCGGCTATTGCTTGTTCCTGTTTGTCTTTAAGTCGCACATCGAAAACTGTTACTTCCAAAGCACCGTTCCAATCAACGCGTGCAATATCCACGGTGCCCGTAATATAGTCTTTAGCTAATGACGACACCAGGAGGGGTACCTGTGCCAAATAAGCCGGTACCACAAATTTTATAATGCTGTAATATACTACACCAATTATTGCCAAAACACCTAGCAACCAACGAAATAGTTTATTCATTCTCTGCCTCCGCAGTAAAAGTCATGATATGACCTATTCTATTTCGACAAAAAACTAAAACTTCCTGCATTTTCCCTATATAATAAAAATCCCGCCAAAGCGGGATTTTTATTATTTCTCTGTTTCATTATTTGCAGACATCGAAGGAAGCGCGGATGTTTGAACAGGAGCCGCCACCGGAACACCCATCGAAGTTTCCAGTGCAATCTTTGAAGTATTATAATCGTATAATGCATTAACAAAATTTGTTTTTGCTTCAGTCAAGGCAACTTGCGCATCAATAACATCAAGGTTAGTGCCTACACCGGCCATATAGCGAACTTGTGCGATATGGAAATCTTCTTCGGCCTTGGCTACCGCTATCTGTGTTGTAGAGATACGTTTTTCAGCCTCACGCAAACCCAAATAATTACTCCGAACTTCCAGCTCTACAGAAT
>CAYVGQ010000005.1:8360-11208 GCA_964450295.1 uncultured Phascolarctobacterium sp.
CGGTAAGTTTCCTCCGCTTGCAACAGTTTTTCTTCTGCTGAATGCACTTTAGACAAAGTAACGCCGGAATCAAAAATATTCATAGAGGCGCTGATGCCTACAGTCCAGTTTTCTTTGTTATCACCGGGCCAATTGCTGCCACTACCGCCCCAAGCTTCGCTTGCGGATGCGTTTACTTTCGGTAAAAAGCCACTCTTCGCAACTTTAACAGCGCCCTTAGCAGCATCTACAGCCAAACGACTTTGACCCAGCTCTGAACGATGCATGGAAGCATAATCAAGGCAATATTGCATTTCGTTTTCATAGGGTTGGTACTGCAGTCTGTCCTTCAGTTTTAAAGTGGTATCTAAAGGCGTGCCGATTACCTTATTCAAAGAAGCTTCTGCGACATCGTAATTATTAGACGCCTGAATCCACTGCTGCTGAGCGTTAGCCAGTGAAACCTCACTGCGCAGCACGTCAACCTTGGCCACAACGCCTACATCATACTGAGCTTGCACATTTTTTAGATGTTCTTCCAGTTGATGAACTGAATCTTGATAAAGTTTTTCCAGATTGCCGGCTTGCAGCAGCCCAAAGTAACCGTCTGTCGCCGTTTTTTTCATTTCGATATAAGCCCTATTCTCTCCTAAAGCATAACTTTTATAGTTGGCTTTAGCTTGAGCAATGGAACCGGATAACTGACCGCCGGTATAAATGGGAATAGACGCTGTAACAGCATTACTGTGAGAATTGCCTATCCCTTTATTAAAAGAGCCGTCACTAAAAAGTTGATTATCAGCATAGCCATTTCTTCCCGACCGATGTTCCGCGTCAATGCTGATACCGCGACCGGCACGGGCAGCATTCAAATCGGCTTTAGAACCTTTTTTCTCGGAGACGGCAATCTTAATTGCCGGATTTGTGTTTAGGGCTCTTTGAACAGCATCGTCCAAATCAATTTCTAAAGCCTCGGCAAAAACAGATTGACTGCAAAAAATACTTAATACGGCCGTAAGAGCCAAAACTTTTTTGCTTTTTTTATAGGTGAACATTATTTTCTTACCTCCAATCGGCTGACTGATTAGTCAGTTTAAGAAAATTATATTTTTTTATACAGTAAAAGTCAAATTTTTTTTAAAAATAATTGCGTAAACCAACATATGTAGTATTTTTATTGCCCTTACGCATATCAGTTTGTTCGCCCAGCAATGATAGATTGTCCGTAATCTTCAGTTCGCCGCCAATCTTTATTTTAGCATCGTTAAAATCGTAGACCTGACTGTAAAGTTTAAAAGATCGTCCCAATTTATAATCAAAACCAACTCCAAACTCGCCTTGCATCGCGCCCATACTAACCGCTGCCGGTCCAAAATGTTTTCCTAAAGAAAAATCCAGTTTATTGACGCCACCGATATCATAACCACCGACATACATGAAAGTATCTTCCTTTGGTATAAAAGTTACGCCCAGGTTACTGCGCCAGTCGCTGCCTTTAACACTGTGCGTTACGTCGGCCTGCACTTTTGCCGTGTCCAGTACTCCCAACATCCTGTTAGCCTTATCACTAGCTTCTCTGGCATTATGCAGTGTCGCTTTAATATCCGCTTCTGTCTGCGGATCTGCAGCGACTTTTTCTAGCAATTCTGTCGCTTTTTCAATGCGCCCGCTGGCATCAGCCAGATTTTCAATTATTCGCGCCAGATTCTGTCCCGCACCGCCTTTATTAGTTTCCAACATGATATTTTCTATTTGACCGGCCGCACTATTCAAGCGCACCGCCATTTCACTCATCTGCCCCACCATCAGTTTTATTTGCTGCTGATTATCTACGGCAACATCAGCCATGACTTTAGTGAAAGTGTTCATATTATTGCTAATATCCCGAGCATTAATAAACCCATCACGCATCGAACGCTGCACTTCCGGATCACCAAAAACATTATTCAGAGCTTCAGCAATTCCTTCCACCTTCGCCAAAACTTTGGAAGAAGCATTCATAAATTCATCTAGGCCTGCGCCTTGATTTCCTTCCAGTTTATCACCAGGATTAATATATTGCCCCGTCATTTTAACAGGTGGCAACACATCTACAAAACGTTCGCCCAAGATGCCGTCTGAACCTAAAGAAAAAACTGCCCCTTTAGGAATCTTAATGTCTTTATTAATATCAGTCACAACTTCAACACTGTCGCCCCTAACATTGACTTCTTTAACTGTACCGACCTGAACGCCGGCATATCTTACCACATGCCCTGGCATCAACCCACCAACCTGTGGGTAAGAAATCTGTAGGTTATAACCGCTGCCCGAAAAACTGAAAGCGCCTAAAAAAGTAATGACTCCCGCCAAAAGGCCGACGCCGCCCAAAGTCAGAGCTCCAACTTTTACTTCATTTGAACTCATTACTGATTCGTCCCCTCTCTGATTTCTTTACCGCGTATAAAGGCATCCACAATTTTATTATTATGACCATTGCGTATTTCTGCAACCGTTCCCAAGGCAGCAATCTTCCCTTGATAGAGCATTGCGATCCTGTCCGCCGCATAAAAAGCCGACTCCATATCATGTGTTACCAGTACCGAGGTTACCTGCAGCTGTTGCTGTGTTTTCTTAATCAAGCGGCTAATATTGTTCGACATAATCGGATCAAGCCCCGCTGTAGGTTCGTCATACAAAACTATTTCCGGTCTATTGGCTATAGCTCTTGCCAGCCCGACCCTTTTTTTCATGCCGCCGGAAAGTTCTGCCGGATACAGCGCCTTTGCATGTGGCAAGTCAACAAGTTCCAGCATCTCATCAACAACTGTCTGAATTTCAGTTTCATTTTTATCCGTATGCTGACGCAAGCCAAAGGCTACGTTCTCGC
>CAYVGQ010000005.1:11218-16466 GCA_964450295.1 uncultured Phascolarctobacterium sp.
AAAAAATCAAACAGGGCTGAATATTGAAAAACCATACCCATTTTTTTCCTCAGGCCATTCCAAGCATCTTCACTTAAATCATTAACCCGAGTACCTTTGATAAACACTTCGCCGCTACTGGGGGGCAATAAGCCTATCATCGTACGTAAAATTGTACTTTTCCCACTGCCTGACGGCCCAAGAATCGCCAGAGTCTCTCCTTGCCTAATATCCAGATCAATATAATCTAATACCACATGTCCGCCAAAGGCAATATGCAATTTTTGCAAACTGATAATCGGTTCTGCCACAGGCAGTACCTCCTTCTACACATAGAGCAAAATAGACAGAAAATAATTCGTTATAAAAATCAGCACAATTGCCAATACTACGGAATCCGTTGTCGCAATACCCACGCCTTCGGCGCCTTGCTTCGCATGTAATCCTTTATGACAAGCTATAATTGCAATGATGCCACCAAAAACAGCACTTTTGATCATCCCACCAACCAGGTCAAACGGTTCTGCAAATATCTTAATAGAATTGACATATGTAAAGGTACTGATGCCTGCATAATAGTGCGCAACAATCCAGCCGCCGATATTGCCGATAGTATTGGCAAAAACAATCAGTATCGGCATCATCAGCACGATAGCCAAAAATCTTGGTACCACAAGATAGCTTGTAGGATTAGTTGCCATAACTTTCAGCGCATCAATCTGTTCGGTTACTTTCATTGTACCAATCTCCGCAGCAATAGCTGCACCGATACGTCCCGCGACTACAACTCCTGTTAGAACAGGTACTAATTCGCGTCCCATTGCGATAGCTACAATGCCACCTACAGACGATGCCGCACCAAAACGCACAAATTCTTTAGCCGTTTGTACAGAAAAAACCATCCCCGTAAAAAGTATCGTCATTAAAACTATCGGTAGCGAATCAGCTCCTAGCTTTGCCATCTGCCGGAGTGTTTCTTTGGCGTTAGCCTCCCTAAGACGTTTCAAAGTATCCGTAAAGAGTAGGGTCATCCTTCCGGCATTAGCACAACCGTCAAGCATAAATTTTCCCAAATCATTGCATATACTCTGCAGCACTTCAAACACTCCTTGCCTTTAAATTCGATTCTTAATCTTTTGATAGTTCAATGTATTCTTCGATCTTCTGTATTTACAATATACTTTATTTTTATGGCTTTTTTATGTTTATTCTATAATTTTATCATTATTTGACTATATTAAGAATAATGTCGGTTGTACCGTCAACAATAAAATTCATCGTCGTTTTTTGTTTTAGCGGGCTCCCCTGTAGCATGGAAGCAAAACCACCGCCTGCTTGTTCCTCAGAGTTCGGCGCCCCCGGTCCGTTAGCTATATCGACAATCAAATCATTGTTTTGATCAGCTTCGTTGATACTTTTAATAAAATCAGACAAAGTTTTGCGCGTGTCCTTCTGCTGTGACGGAACTCCTTCTTCACGTTGCTTGCGCAGCAAATTTTGAATCCAAGCCATCGAGCTGCCGCCGCGCACAGTCAACGGTAGCTTTCCCACTCGCTGGTCTTTCGGTATCTTAAAAAATACTGTTTTAGTTATTTTCGGGGCTCTATACGGTTGCAACTGTACATCTATATGTACAGTATCACCGGGTGCCGCCGCTTCTTCTCTTACAGCAGCTTTTACGATTTCGGCTACTTCAGCTTTATCGTCCAAAACAATATTAACATTAACGCCATAAATATCCACTTTTTCAAATTTGTTCTGTGTCAGAATCGTACCGGCTTCCACCATTTCCTGGTTGATTATTTTGCCGATACCGGCATTGGCATAATACATATTTTCACGCTGCACATTGAGCGGGCCGCTGACTTGTCCTTTGCCATAAATACGGAAGGAGAATCTTGCTGTCCCGCCGCCTTCACGATCCATAGTCCTGGTCACAGTATTATAGGTAACAGCGTCCAGCAATGCCGGCAGAAGCACTTCATCATCAATAATCTCCACGCGGGAACTGCTATTAACGCCCCGGGCGCCGTCGCTAACTGAAACATAGACCGGTATAACAGGCGGTTTCTTACCAATTTTACCGGCAATACCGGCACTGCGATCTTGGGTGATAGTTCCTATAGTTTCGCCGATATTACCAACTTTATAAGCAGATTCTAAATTTGGCAGCGAAGCTAAAATCCATGCTTTATTCATAAAATAGCAGGAAGCACCGCGTTGCATAAAAGGATGCCCGAAAGCTAAAATTCCGCCGTCATCGCCAACCCAAGTCACGGTTCCAAGCGCCCCCAGTTGGATGTCGCCCTGTATAAGGGACACACCTACGGAGCTACCCGGTTGCAGTGGTTTGGAGCTTGTCACAGAACCGCTGCCACCAACACCTTTCGCCTGCAAACCAAAAGATTCCAACTTTTCACTTAGATAATGCGCACCGCTCTCTGTAAAACCACCGGCCATCAAAGGCGTTCCCTTGGGTAAAAATTCTGACGGACGCGGAGTCTCTTCATTCAAAAGATCCAGCATTCTGCCAATAGGCGTCAGGAAACAATATTTAGGGTCAGTAAACGCTTTGCCAAAGGCAACCGCACCGGCTAATCGACCATTAATATAGACAGGACTGCCGCTCATTCCCTGAGCGATACCTCCGCTACGGTCAATAACACTGCCACTGGCTTTGATTAAAATATTATGCCCCATGGCATCGTTACCGATAACCCCTAAAACTTCAATATCAAATTCTTCGATGGTGTCACCTTCGATGACGGTCTTAGCAATTCCGCGCATCCCCGGAAGAATATCTTCTACAGGCATCAGTGGCACATTAGCCAAAGCGAAGGCACTGTTGAAACAGCAAATTATTAAGCTTAAAATAAATATCTTTTTGTTCATATCTCTCCAAAATAATGCAAAACCGGCGTGAGTAGAACAGCACGCCGGTTTCAATTTTTTCCTTAATTTGCTGCCACGCGCACCACGGTTTGCCCATTAGTGATAGTATCACCGGGGTTTACTAAGACAGCGGTAACTTTACCGGAAACATTCGCTCTTGCTGCCGGTGCAGGGCCGGCAATAGTTTTAACTTTCACTATAATCTGCCCTTTTGTTACAGACATGCCCACCGTTGCCAAATCATCAGACAAAACTACACCGCTCAAGGTGGTCTTCTGATCTACAGAGGTATCTGCAAATGCTAAAGCATATGCTCCGCCTAAAATACACAGCACGGTCAGCACGGCAATAATACGCCAATTAAACTTTTTCATATTTATCACTCCTTCCATAAGGAAGCATCGGGAATTATGCATATCTCCCTACTTTGTATTATACTATTCAAATCAAACTTTGACAAGTTAGTTATTCTCTTGAAAGATACCCAAGCCCACGCTTATAGCACGTTCTTTCCCATCAGAAGGGTTATTGAGAATCTTCTTATTAAGTACCATCTCACTAGAACCCCCACCGTCAAAATTCAGTGCCGACCAGGCTCCCAATTTGACCATATAACGCGCCGCTTCAGTCAGTGTCATCCCAGCAGAAGTTGAACGACGTCCGTCGGCTACCATGAGAATAACCGACCCATCTTTTTTGACACCGATAACGCTTCTGGGTGCTCTTCCGGATGCAATATCGCCGGCAATTTGTTCGCTACCGGCACGCACATTAATTTTTCCATTTTCAACCAGTAATGGTCCCGCTCCCAACACCACTTCGGCTTTATCAGCAAGCTCGCTCCCCAGTGTCTCTTGTAAACTTGCTCTATCGCCAACCTGCAGCTGCTCCAAAATTTTTGCGTTAGTGCCGTGTGCGGATATTACTACACTGTTTTTATCAAGGCGCATATTACCTGCCTTGCTTACTTCTGTAACTTTACCGTTTTGCAATCTTACCTCACAGCCGAAACTATTGGTGCGTGTAGCCACTCCAAAATAATGCGTATAAACAACCATATCCTCAGCTATTCGTTCACGGTTAATGCCCTTTACCGGTAACTTTACGCCCAGCTTGGGGAGCAGTAAATTGCCATTATAGGCAAGATCTTTTATGATTTGTGGCTGCTTATCGACAAGAATAAAAGCACTGCGCGCCTTGTCTTCCATACCCAACCATTCACCATTAATCTTTAAATTACCGATTATCCAGCCACTCGCATCAAAATACGAAGCATTCACAGCCGCTTTCGCCCCTAAAGTATTGGCCGCTTTCAACAAGGTTCCCCGACCATTCTTATCAATTGCCGCTGAAAAGGGCAGAATTTGATAGCCGTTTTTAGGTGCTAATTCCAGAATATATATCTGTATCGGTAAGCCTTCCATATCGTCCTGCCAAAAAGTATATTTTAGACCCTTGCTTTGCGTCACTGTATTTTTAGTTACTAAAATACGGTAAATATCCAAAACAATACGATTGGGCTGCCGTAGAGTAAACACTTTATACTGCTGCTCTTTATTAAGGTCTACGACAAGTTTGGAAGCTTTCTTCCCATCTTTTTTAAGCATTACGCTTTTAATAATAGGGTCTTTAACCTTTTCACTCAGTTCTTTTTCTATGCCGGCATCGAGATTTAAAACGATAGAAGAACCTTGCTTGCTATCTTTATACTTAATACCCTCGTCAACATCCAGCACAATACGTACACGCGTAGGGCTGCTGCTATAACGCATTGTGCTGATAGTAGCTGCCCAGGCTTGTACCGGCAGCAGGAGCAAAAGCACTGTCAACACTGTTTTTAAAAATGCTCTTTTTTGCACCATACTCTTCCCCCTAAAAAAATACACAGTCCTCGGACTGTGTATGCTAATTAAGACTGCCCTTACCCCATAACCGAACCGGGGCGCAGTTTATTCAACTCGGACAAAGCTTTACCGGTTCCTAAAACAACACAGTCCAGTGCCTGCTCGGCAACATAAGTGTCAATGCCCGTTTCATCTTTCAAGACTCGATCAATACCATCCAACAGAGCACCGCCGCCTGTAAGATAGATCCCTTTGTCAACTATATCCGCAGAAAGTTCCGGCGGACATTTTTCGAGAACTGATCTTACTGACGCAACCAGCGAAACTACAGATTCTCGTAAAGCTTTGCGCCCGTCTTCAGAAGTCACTTTGATAGTTGTCGGTAGCCCTGTTACCAAATCTCGTCCACGTACTTCCAGCTCAACCTTACGCCCTTCAGGATGCACTGTAACAACATTAATTTTAATTTCTTCTGCCGTGCGCTCACCAATTAAAACATTATGCTTTCTTTTAACATATCTGATAATAGCTTC
>CAYVGQ010000006.1:0-14682 GCA_964450295.1 uncultured Phascolarctobacterium sp.
GACATTTATTCCCTGCAGCGCTAAATTGCCGGTTATCGCTTTAATTTCGGGGGCTATTATGGGTGGGTCTTGGTGGATGGCACCGGCCATGTATTTTATTGGTATTTTTGCTGTTATCTCCTCATGTATTATTTTGAAAAAAACAGAGCTGTTTGCAGGTGAACCGGCTCCTTTTGTTATGGAATTGCCTCCGTACCATTTGCCAACTGTAAAAAATATCATGATTCATACATGGGAACGCGTTTGGGGCTTTTTGAAAAAAGCCGGTACAATTTTATTCCTATGCTGTGTTGTAATGTGGTTTCTGGCTACGTTTGGTATTGATAATGGTTCTATAGCTATGGTTGATACTGAAGAAAGCTTCATGGCTATTATGGGTAACGCTATTGCACCTTTATTTGCTCCTCTGGGCTTTAACAGCTGGCAGGCGGTAGCCTCTGCGGTATCGGGTTTTGTGGCCAAGGAAAGCATTGTTAGTACGATGGCTATTCTGTCGGGTATGGCAGAAGCAGCCGAAGATGACGCCGGATTGTGGTCGGCAACAATGACCATGTTCCCAAGTGCGGTAGCAGCTTTCTCCTTCCTTATCTTTAATTTGCTGGATTCTCCTTGTTTGGCAGCTATTTCTACAATGAGAAAAGAGATGAACAGCAAAAAATGGACCTGGGCAACCATCGCGTATCAAAATGCTTTCGCCTATGCTTTCTCTTTTATGGTTTATCAGTTTGGCAAAGTTTTTGTTGGTGGGGAAGAATTTGGACTTGACACCGCTATTGCTGTGGTTGTTTTGGCAGGATTCATTTATCTTTTGGTTCGCCCCACAAAAAAAACTGGCGCCGATTACAATGTTTTGAGTATTGATGCCAAATAACTTTCTGTCTTGAATCAAAGTATAAGTTTTTTTTAAGAGTCTTGCATCAGTACATCAGCAAATTTAGTCAAAATTTTTCATCTAATAGCAAACAAAATTACTGAGCATGTTATTTATGCTAACACCGGATTAGTTCAAAACGGGGTTAAAGTAAAGTTGTTTGGGGGTTTACTTTAAAAGTGCAGGCTACTTAGCTAAGTAGCCTGCACTTTTTATTTCACAAACAGTTCATAAATTGCATCGACAATGTTGGACGACTGGCTTCGGGTATCCTGTGGGATACTTTTACAGAAATAATTTTAAAAGCAGTAGTATTTTTGTTGTTAATATGAGATAATAAATGATGTCTGAGTAAAAATGTTTTAAAAGCAATAAGGAGTGCAAAAAATGGAGCCGATAAAAAGACAAAAGAAAGAATCAGATCCGGTATATACGGTGATGTTGATTCCACACAAAGGTCACGAGCCTAAAAGTTTGCATTTTCGCATCAGTACTCTCAAAAAGATAGGTGCCATCTGCGGCGTACTATGTCTTTTAGGAGCAGGGCTAGTAATAAAATCCTCACATACTGTTTATAAAGCCCACCAGGATGAACAGGAACTGCTGGCGTATAGAAATGATAAAATAGTTCAGGAGCAGAAAATAGGCAAACTTCTACAGGAAAATGAGGCTATTGAGAAAGAAATGGCCGAACTTTCCAAATTGGAAGAAGAAGTAAGACGTGAATTGGGAACAAATTCTGTTCAACCATCACGTTCCGGTATTGATCGTAGTCGGTATATGGGGCAAGGCGGGCCGCAGGCTGCCAAAGTAGAAGCTGTAGATATTTACGCTGCGCAAAACAAAGTGTTGGAAGAACGGGTCAAAAACAAAAAAGCGACATTAAATGATTTATTGGAGAAACTCCGTGAAGCAAATATTCGCAAAGCTGCTATGCCAGATTTATGGCCTACAAGTGGGGGTACGATAACGTCTTATTTTGCTGGACGTAGCGATCCTTTTGGGAAACGGTCTTATGACTGGCATCCTGGTATTGATATTGCTAATGATTATGGAACACCGGTTTATGCCAGTGCGTCCGGTATTATAGAAGAAGCAGGTTGGGTATCCGGCTATGGTCGTTATATCAGAATTCAGCATGGCTATGGTTGCGAAACAGCCTACGGACATATGAGTGAACTTGCTGTACATTCTGGTCAGGCTGTCAACAAAGGTGATGTTGTGGGCTATGTAGGCAGCAGTGGCTACAGTACAGGTCCGCATTTACATTTCGAAGTTTTGATCAATGGGCAAGCGACTAATCCATTGGATTCATTAAAATAACGAAGGAGAAAGTTATGTTCGGCAAAAATAAAAAAGATGTTGTAGCAGTTAGTGCTCTGCCGTTAGAAGAGTTTGCATTTTTATTGGGAAAAAATTCTACTTTGTGTGGTAATCTGCAAACTGGCGGTGCTACACGTGTTGACGGTAATTTTCAAGGCTTGATCGTTTCTGAGGGCGATGTTTTGGTCGGCTCAAGCGGAATCGTGACTGCTAATATTTTTGGTAAAAACGTTACTGTTGCCGGTAAAGTAACAGGCAATGTGGTGGCAAAAGGAACCCTGGAGATTTTGGCTGCCGGTGTTTTAACAGGCGACGTTAAAGTTGGCAATCTTATTGTAGAAACAGGTGCCGTACTGCGCGGTAATATCGAAGGATTGGAAGGACTTGAAAACCAAGAACTGCCACCGGGTGAATCCAAAGGTTGAAAATAGCTTTTGAAACTTAGCCGGTGAAGAAATGCTTGACACTGTGGGTAGCAATTGATAATATTATATTCATCTAAAAATTTATATTTTGCCGGCAATGAACGGAAGTAGTAAAAGTACAAAGTTTCCAGAGAGGATATGCTTGGCTGTAACATATCCGACTTTAAGGCTTTGAAGTCGTCCGTGAGCTGATGAACCGAATAAAGTAAGTTCATCCGTCTGCGCGCGTTATGCGCATTAAGCGTTTGGATTACATTGAAGTGTAATTCATAAAAATAGGTGGTACCGCGGAATTTTTCGTCCTGTTCGAAGAACAGGACTTTATTTATTTTTAGGAGGAAGCACAATGACAGAAGCACATAACATTCCAAAAGTTTACGATCCGGCAGCGGTCGAGAAAAAATGGTATAAATATTGGGAGGAAAATCATTATTTTCATGCTGAAGCAGAGCCTGGTAAAAAGCCTTTCAGCATAGTTATTCCACCTCCAAACATCACGGGGCAACTACATATGGGACATGCTCTTGATAATACCTTGCAGGATATTTTGATACGGTGGCATCGAATGATGGGCGACAATACTCTGTGGATGCCCGGGTATGACCATGCAGGCCTTGCTACGCAAATAAAGGTTGAGGAAGTTTTAAAAAAAGAAGAAGGTAAGACTCGCTATGATCTTGGACGAGAGGAATTTATTAAACGCGTTTGGGAATGGAAAGATAAATATGGCGATCGTATTATTGAGCAGTTAAAAAGCTTGGGTGTTTCCTGTGACTGGGAACGTAAGCGTTTCACTATGGATGAAGGTTGTTCGCAGGCAGTTAGGGAAGTGTTTGTATCTCTTTATGAAAAGGGTCTTATTTATCAGGGCAGCCGTATTACCAATTGGTGCGTAAATTGTCATACCGCATTGAGTGATATTGAAGTAGAGCATGAGGATGATGCAGGACATTTATGGTATGTGCGCTATCCGGTAATCGGCGTAACTGATACATATCTCACTATTGCGACAACGCGTCCTGAGACGATGCTTGGTGATACTGCCGTTGCAGTTAATCCTGAAGATCCTCGTTATGGGCATTTAGTTGGCAAAACATTGCAATTGCCACTGACTGAGCGTCAGATTCCCATTATTGCTGATAGTTATGTTGATCTTGAGTTTGGCACTGGTGCCGTAAAAATTACTCCGGCACATGACCCCAATGATTTTGAGATGGGGATGCGCCATAATTTAGAAAGTATCGTTGTCATTGGTATGGACGGCAACATGACGGAAGAGGCTGGTAAATTTGCCGGACAGGAACGTTATGAATGCCGTAAAAATCTGGTTAATGAATTGCAGGATAAAGGGTATCTGGTTAAAATAGAAGACCACAGTCATGCAGTTGGACATTGTCAGCGCTGTCGCAGTGTTGTTGAACCGCTGGTATCCAAGCAATGGTTTGTAAAAATGGAGCCGCTTGTCAAAGCGGCAGTTGATTGTGTTGAAGACGGCAGAACACAGTTTGTGCCGGAACGTTTTACGAAAACTTATACCGGCTGGATGGAAAATATCCGTGATTGGTGTATCTCACGTCAGATCTGGTGGGGACACAGAATTCCAGTTTGGTACTGCGATGACTGTGGAGAAGTAATTGCTTCGCGCGTTGATATTACTCAATGCCCAAAGTGTGGAGGACATGTACATCAGGATGAAGATGCTTTAGATACTTGGTTCAGCTCTGCTTTGTGGCCATTTTCTACGATGGGGTGGCCCGAAAAAACAGACCTCTTGAAGCAGTTTTACCCGACCAGTGTTTTAGTTACAGGTTACGATATTATTTTCTTTTGGATTGCCCGAATGCTGATTATGGGTATGGAATTTATGCACGAGATACCGTTTGACAAAGTGTTTATTCATGGTTTGGTTCGCGACAGTCAAGGACGCAAAATGAGTAAATCATTGGGAAATGGTATTGATCCGCTGGAAGTTATTGAGCAATACGGGGCTGATACTCTGCGCTTTATGCTTATTACCGGTAATACTCCCGGCAATGATATGCGATTTTATTGGGAGCGTGTAGAGGCTACACGTAATTTTGCCAATAAAATTTGGAACGCATCACGTTTTGCACTGATGAATATGGAAGGTTATGATGCTAAAGCTGAACTGGCACCATATACTTTGGCTGATAAATGGATACTTTCCCGTTTACAGCATACAGTTCAAGCAGTGACTGATTTGTTGGAACATTTTGAATTAGGAGAAGCCGGAAGACTTATTTATGATTTCATTTGGAGCGAAGTCTGCGACTGGTATATAGAACTGGCAAAACCGCGTCTGTATAATAAGGACAATGCCAGCGAAAGAGCGACGGCACAGCATGTTTTGGCAGAAGTGCTAACTTCGGCAATGAAGTTGTTGCATCCTTATATGCCGTTTATTACAGAAGAAATTTATCAATGTCTGCCACATGACGGAGATAGCATTATGGTTGCACCTTGGCCTGTTGCTGACATCGCCTTGATTGACGATACTTCGGAAATGGGTATGACGGCTATTATGGAGAGCATCAAGGCTATCCGCAATATGCGTGCTGAAGTTAATGCGGCGCCGGGCAAAAAGGTGCCGGCCATCTTACTGATTGCAGATGAATTCCGCGGCGTAGTAGAGGCTAATAAAAATTATATTCATTTGATGGGCAGTATTGATGAACTGAATATTGCGGACTTGAGTGCTGCTAAACCGGAAAATGCAATGGCGGCAGTTATTACCGGGATTGAAGTGTATTTGCCTCTAGCCGGTTTGATTGACTTAGATAAAGAAAGTCAACGTCTTAATAAAGAATTAGAAAATATGGATAAAGAGATTAAACGCGTTACCGGCAAACTGAATAATGCGGGTTTTTTGGCCAAAGCACCGGTAGATGTGGTTGAAAAAGAAAAAGCCAAAGCAGAAGAATTGAGCGGAAAGATGGAAGCCGTGAAAGAACGCCTTGCTTATTTGGCGGCGTTGAAATAACACCGAAAGCGGCGCGGAATTTTCCGCGCCGCTTTCGGTGTTTTAATACGGTTATACGCAGGAGGATAAATATGAATTATCAAGAAACACTACTGTATTTGGAGAGTTTGGGTAAATTTGGCATTCGTCTGGGAATGGAACGGATCGAAGGTTTACTGCATGAAATGGGAAATCCTGAACAGAAAATAAAAACGGTACATGTCACAGGTACTAACGGCAAGGGTTCTGTCAGTAGTATGATAGCCAATATTCTGCGTGCTGCCGGTTTAAAAGTCGGAAAATTTACTTCGCCGCATTTAGTTAAGTATAACGAGAGAATCGTTGTCAACGGTGAAGAAATCAGCGATGCAAACTTTGCTCTTCTGATGACAGCAGTCAAAAAAGCTGTTGACAGTGTTGTCGCCAAAGGTGTCTGCGAGCAACCGACTCAGTTTGAAGTTTTAACGGCAGCTGCCTTTCTGCACTTTGCCACGGCAAAATTAGATTATGCTGTTATAGAAGTGGGCATGGGAGGTTTGTGGGATTCTACAAATGTTATTACTCCGGTTGTATCTGTAATAACCAATGTCAGCCTTGATCATATCGATCGTTGCGGCACTACTGTGGAAAGCATCGCAATGCAGAAAGCAGGCATCATTAAAGAAAATATTCCTGTGGTAACTGCTGCCGAAGGTGATGATGCTCTGGGACCCATCAAGGCAGTAGCAATGTTTAAACAGGCTAAAATATATGTTTATGGAAGAGCCTTTTGGGGAACTGAGGTAGAAAGTTCAATGGCGGGACAGACTTTTACTTTGCATGCAGGAGAATATTATAGTTCTGATTACAGCATTAAATTGCCGGGCGAACATCAAATTGCTAACACTTCTGTTGCTATTGTCGCTGCTAAGTTAATATCCAAGCAGGATGACAGAATTAATGAGCTAGCACTGCATCTTGGTGTGAGCAATACAGTTTGGCCGGGGCGACTTGAACGTATTTCACGAAATCCTGAGGTGATTTTAGATGGAGCGCATAATCCGGCTGGCGCGGAAGCACTTAGAAAAGCATTGGATAAATATTACCCTGAACAAAAGCGAATTTTTATTTTTGGAATGATGGGCGATAAGGATATTACAGGTGTTATTAAAAAGCTTATCAGACCGATAGATATAATTTATACTGTAAAAGCAGACGAAGGAAGTCGGGCTGCGGCGGCAGAAGAGCTTACCGAACTTATCGGACCGAATGCAATGGTGGCGAATTCTCTAGACCATGCGTATGCAAAGGTTGTTGCAATTGCAGACTCGGACGCTGTAGTCTGTGTTTGCGGCTCACTTTATCTGGTTGGTAATTTTAAAAAAATGTTGATAAGAAAAAAGGCTGGGTGTAATTAATGCTTGAAGTTGCCGACAAATATGGATATTTAGAAAAATATGTATATTGGCTATTGTTGTTTACCGTGGCTATCATTCCTTTGCAACAGGAATTTACGGCGGTAATGGTTGCAGCAACCGGCCTTTTCGGGTTCGTTGCAGCTTTTTTGCGGCGCAAATCAAAAAGACGCCCCGTCTTGCCTCGCCTATTGCAAATTTTACTTTGGTTAATGTTGTTGATAGGCTATTGGTCGCTGCATAATTCTGCTAATGAAGAGTTATCTACTTATAATTTTCTATATGTCGTCGGACAGTATACAGTACTGGTGTGGCTACTTTTACACTATGGATTTGAGCGCACCCATCGGGAGTGTGGGGCTTTTAAATTGCGATTTTGGAGTCAATGGCCACGACCACTACAGTTGTTAAGCGTAGTCGCAAGCATGTCGCTATTTATTTCGGTGTACGGTATTATGCAACATTTTACAGGGGTAGTGCCTACAGAAGCGTGGGTAGATCATGAAGCGTTTCCGGAATTGCAGACACGTGTCATTTCGACTCTGGTTAACCCTAACATTTTAGGCGGCTATCTGGTGTTAATAATATCTATAATGACTGGTTTATCCAGTACAGTAAGAGTTAAGGGATACCGAATGATTTTGGGTAGTGGTATTTTTGTGGCTCTTTTGTGTCTTGTTTATACATATTCTCGCGGGAATTGGGTTGCGCTGGCAGTTGCGGCTTTTTTCTTCTGTGTGTGTTTTTGGCGCAGGGCATTGCTACCGCTGTTTGGCGTTAGTGCTTTAACAATCTGGCTACTTCATGGTGCAGTTTGGCATAGATTTATTTCTATTTTTGGAACAGAAGATACATCGGTGGCTTTGCGTTTTGCTTATTTGGAAAGTACACTATTTATTATAGAAGAGCATCCTTTTGGTGTGGGTTGGTACGGTTATCAATTTATTTATCCTGAGTATGATTTTTATCTTAATAATTCTGATGTTATCATGTACCACTGTCATAACTTGCTGTTAAATATTACCGCTGAACTTGGTTGGTTGGGACTTGCAATTTTTTTATTGCTTTGGGGATGCATTATCTGGCACGCTGTAATGTTATCCAGATTTGCCAAAATTGGTTGGCTACAGGGTTTTGGGAGAGGCTATTTAATGGCGGTAGTTGGTATTTTAGTTGGTGGATTGACGGATCATGTTTATTTTAATATGCAGATGGGTTTGTTATTTTGGTTTTTTTCTATCTTGGTAATGCTTTGTTCAGAATTTAACAAAAACTTGACAGAAATATCATAAAATACTTTAAAAGTAGATTTAGCTTTACATAAAAAACTTGTCAAGTTACAATAAAATTAGTGGAGTATGTAATCATAGGGGGAAGATAATGAATTTGCGAGAGGTGCAAAAGATCTTGGAGGCGAAAATCTGCGTTGGCGAAGAATATCTTGATCGACAGGTAGAAACCTGTTGCGGTTCTGATTTGATGAGCGATGTTCTAGCTTTTACGAAATGTAAAACCTTGCTTTGTACGGGACTGACTAATATGCAGGTGATTAGAACAGCAGATATGGCGGATCTTTGTGGTGTGATTCTTGTAAGAGGTAAAACGCCGGGGGAAGATATGCTCGAAGAAGCAAAAAAAAATAAATTGCCGATGATGTCTACAGAATATACTTTGTTTGAAACATGTGGAATTCTTTACCGAACCGGTTTGCGTGGCTGTTCCAGAGAGGTGCAAGAGTAATGACGGACCCTAAATCTGTAAAGGTGCATTATGATGTGGAAGGTGCTGATTTTGATCGAGCAGGAGAAGCTTCCGCAGGACTTAAACGTTTGCTACAGAAAATTGGTATTCCTGCCGATATTATCCGACGGATTGCCATAGGCACCTACGAAGCGGAAATGAATGTGATTATTCATGCCGGTGGGGGGCAGGTTGTAGCAGAAATATTTCCTGATGAAACTATTGTCTATATAGCAGATCAAGGGCCGGGAATCCCCGATATTAAACTGGCACTGCAGGAGGGGTGGTCAACCGCCCCTGATTATGTGCGGCAAATGGGGTTTGGTGCCGGAATGGGCTTACCTAATATGATGAAATGTTCCGATGCTTTTGATATTCATTCAACAGTTGGTTTGGGTACCAATATAACCATGAAATTTCATCATATTAGTGAAGATTTGTAAAAGGAGTGATACGATGGCCGAAGGATATTTCCATTCCATACGTTTTTTGCGTTCACA
Source organism: uncultured Phascolarctobacterium sp. (assembly GCA_964450295.1). Classification (GTDB taxonomy): domain Bacteria; phylum Bacillota; class Negativicutes; order Acidaminococcales; family Acidaminococcaceae; genus Phascolarctobacterium. The sequence goes on from CAYVGQ010000006.1 coordinate 9,234, forward strand.
GTGCCGTGGATGCGTAACTTGTGTTAAAGCTTGTCCGACTGAAGCCATTCGTGTCCGCAATGGTAAAGCGGAACTTATCGAATCTCGCTGTATTGACTGTGGGGAATGTTTAAGACGCTGCGCTTATCATGCGATTGTTGCAGAAACGGATAAACTTGAAGAAATAAAACAGTTTAAATATAATATCGCTTTGCCACCACCTTCTTTATATGCGCAGTTCCCACCGGAGGTAAGTGCAGCTTCTCTTTGGGAAGGGCTTCATAAATTAGGGTTTGACGAAATTTTTGATGTTGCAGTAGCTTCAGAATATATTTCGTTGGAGGTCGCGACCTACCTGAAAAACTATATTGGCGGGCGTAAACCGTTGATTTCTTGCAGTTGCCCAGCTGTATTACGGTTAATTCAGGTAAAGTTCCCAGAATTAATTAAGCAGGTTGTGCCGGTTTTAGCGCCTGCAGAGGCCGCGGCTATTTATGTAAAAAACGAGGCTATGCGGCGTACTGGGTTTCTGGCCGAAGATATTGGCGTCTGGTTTATTGCGCCTTGTCCTTCTAAAAATGCTAATATTCGTCAGTCTGTTGATGTTTTGCATACCCAGATTAATGGCAGTCTTAGTATTTCTGAGATCTATGGCAAATTATTGAAGAGTATGGGTGGAGAACTCCGGTCAGATAAAAAAGTCACAGCAGGTTCTTCCTACGGTATGGCTTGGGGAAGTTATGGCGGAGAAATTGAAGCAACAGGCATTGAAAAAGGATTGGCGGTGCACGGCATTAGAGATGTATACGAAGTATTAGAACAGATCTCTTTGAATAAAATGCGTGATGTTGATTATGTTGAGTGTTCTGCCTGTAGCGGTGGCTGTATCGGTGGACCGTTGACGGCAGAAAATAAGTTTGTTGCCGAAAAAAATCTTAAATTGCGTTTAAGCGCAATGCGTCGAAAAGAAAATTCAGACAGACTTGGAACAATGGCGAAGAGTATGATTTGCAAAGATTTTCCGCAGTCCGCACTCTATGTAAAAAAACTGATTCCGCGTCCGATGATGCAGTTGGATGATGATATTTTGGAGGCAATGAAAAAATTTGAACAGATGGAAGAGGTGTTAAGCTCTTTGCCGGGCTTAGACTGTGGAGCTTGTGGTGCACCTAGCTGTCAGTGTCTTGCCGAAGATATCGTGCAAGGGAAAGCCAACGAGATGGATTGCATTTTTAAATTGCGTAGCAGTGTAAAAAAGCTGGCGCAGGGTATGTTCGAACTGTCGAAACAAATACCTATTGGCAGTGCGGTGGAGAGGGATGTACTGGAAGAGGGTGAAGACAATGAAGTTAAATGAAATTATTGATAAAATGGAGCTGAAAACGAGGACGGATTCAGTTTTATTTGATGCAGAAATCTCAGGAGGTTATGCCTCCGATCTTCTAAGCAACGTGATGGGGCAGGGAGAACCGGGTATGATTTGGGTAACTATGCAGGGACATCAGAATATTGTTGCGGTAGCTTCATTGATAGGGTTAGCAGCTATTGTTGTTGCTGGAGATGCTCCGATTGAAGAAGATACTTTAAAAAAAGCTGTGCAGAATGATGTTGTGGTTTTGTCTACAGAGATGTCCGCATATGATACGATAGGCAAAATGTATGAATTGGGTATTAGAAACAGGCAATGAAAAATTTGGTAGGAGATTTTCATATTCATACCTTGCTGTCACCTTGTGCGGAGATTGAGATGACGCCGCATAATATAGTTATGCAGGCGGCTGAATATGGTGTACAGCTATTGGCCATAACTGATCATAATGCGTCTGCCAATGCTGTTGCGGCAGTTCAGGCCGGGGAACGTTATGGAATAAAGGTTTTTCCGGGGATGGAAGTAGAGTGTCGGGAAGAGGCTCACATAGTTGTGCTTTTTGATAACCTGAAACAACTGAGACGCTGGCAGAAAATTGTCGATTTTTCAATGAATGGGCTAAAGAATATTCCGGAACGCTTTGGTGCGCAGTTTGTGGTAGATGAAGAAGACAATTTTGTAGCAGAAGAAGAGCGGATGCTTTTAGGCCCATTGCAGCTTTCTGCGCAAGAAGTTGTGCGGAAAGTAAATGAAATCGGTGGTCTGTGCCTGGCGGCTCATATTGATAGGCCGGCCTATAGTTTATTGATCCAGTTAGGTTTCATTACGGCAGACATGGGTCTTGCTGGTGCGGAAATAAGCCGGAACAGTCTTGAGGAACTTAAATTGCATAAACTGCAACGATTGGCAGGGAACCTTCCTTATGTAACAAACTCTGATGCCCACAGAATACCAGAATTTTTGGAAGGACCTAAAAACAAGCTCGTTGTGAAGGAAGCAACTATAAAAGAGTTGAAATTGGCCTTGTCCGGTCAAGAGGGACGCAGTTGGCAACCCGGTTATTTTATTTAAAAAATCAAGCAAAGGTTATGCTAAAAATAAAAAGTATACACTATACATCCTTAAAAAATATAAATAGTGTTGAATATATAATTTTTTTTTGCTATAGTGTATTTGTACATCAAATTTTGGGGAAATGGAGAGTGTACTATGAATATGGTTGACAGAAAATGCAGTTGTTGTGGTGGCGATAATCCTGAAAAAGTCCAAATTGACAATATTTTAGCTAAATATCAAGGGGAAAAAGGAGCTTTGATCCCAATTTTGCAGGAAGTACAATCTTTGTATAATTATTTGCCCAAAGATGCTCTTGAATATATTGCCTCCAGTACAAAAACGCCCATAGCAAAAATCTACGGCGTTGTTACTTTTTATTCCCAGTTTCATCTAAATCCTCGCGGACGCAACATTGTTCGTGTTTGCCAAGGAACCGCCTGCCATGTACGCGGCGGCAAAGTTATTTTGGAAACAGTAGAAAAAGAGTTAGGTATTAAAGCCGGACATACTACGGAAGATTTGCGTTTTACTCTAGAAACAGTTGCTTGTATCGGTGCCTGCGGTTTGGCTCCCGTTATGCAGGTCAACGAAGATACTCATGGCAGATTAACCCCGGATAAATTAGCGACTATTTTAGCTAAATATCAATAATCATGAGAGAATTATCTCTGCATATACTTGATTTGGCGCAGAATTCTATTGCGGCCGGAGCCCACAATTTAATTATAGAAGTAAACGAAAACGAACAAGGTTTTTTTGTCTTCCGTATTGGTGATGATGGTTTGGGAATGAGTGCTGAAATGGTAAAAAAAATACGCGATCCTTTTGTGACTACGCGTACGACGCGCAAGGTTGGTATGGGAATACCGTTTATAGATATGATTACTAAACAATGTGGTGGGTATTTGCGAATAGAATCATGTCCTGGTAAAGGAACTTCAATTGAGGCTGCTTTTGAGAAAGAGAATATCGACAGGCCTCCATTGGGCGATATCGCGTCAAGTCTTAAAGTTTTATTGGTGGGAAATCCCAGTGTTGAACTAAAATTCAGCTATAAAATAGCTGATTGCTATTTTGAGTTTGACACGAAAAAGGTTAGGGCGATACTTGGTCCGGAAGCGGATTTTACTAGACCTGAAATTTATACCTGGTTAGAAGAATATTTGAATCAGGAGATATTGCGGGTACGATGCGAGCAGGAGGGATAATATGAAAACATTAGAAGATTTGAGACTTTTGCGAGAGAAACTGAAAGCTGAGATGAAGGTTCGTCATAACGAGGGGACTAAAATAATCATTGGTATGGGGACCTGCGGTATTGCGGCCGGAGCTCGCGAGGTAATGTCGGCGGTCTTGCAAGAACTTGCGGTACGTAAACTAAACGATGTTCAGGTACAGCAGACCGGTTGTATAGGTATGTGTGAAAAAGAGGTTCTGGTGGATATTGTCAGACCGGGAGAACCGCGCATAACTTACGGGAAGGTGAAACCCGAGGACGTGAAAAAAATCATTGCAGAACATGTTGTTAATGGCCGTATTGTAGAAGAAATGGTGGTTGGCAAAATAATGCAGGATTGATCTGATAAAATTTGGAGGGAATTATATGCAGCACATTAGAGCACACGTCCTAGTCTGCGGGGGAACAGGATGTAAATCGGCAGGTTCTAAAGAGGTTCAGCTGGCATTTATAAGAGAGTTAGAAGTTAAAGGCTTAAGTGAAGAAGTAATGGTGGTTGAAACCGGTTGCCATGGATTTTGTGAGCATGGCCCGTTGGTCATAGTTTATCCGGAAGGAACTTTTTACTGTAAAGTTAAGGTAGAAGATGTAGCTGAGATTGTTGAAAATCACTTATTTAAAGGACGCATTGTTGACAGATTACTCTATCATGAACCTTTGACTCATGAAAAGATTCCTAATTATTCTGAAATAAATTTTTATAAAAAACAGCATCGCCTTGTTTTAGAAAATTGCGGGGCGATTAATCCGGAACAGATTGAAGAATATATTGCTGTCGGCGGCTATGAAGCTTTAGCAAAAGCTATTACGACTATGAGTCCTGAAGATGTGATTGAGGAAATTAAAAAGTCGGGCTTACGAGGTCGCGGCGGCGGCGGTTTTCCCACCGGCATGAAATGGCAGTTCGCTAAAGCGTCCGTAAATGACAAAAAGTACGTAATCTGTAATGCGGACGAAGGTGATCCGGGTGCATTTATGGATCGCAGTGTTTTGGAAGGGGATCCGCATAAGATTTTGGAAGGCATGGCTATTTGCGGTTATGCAATTGGGGCAGATGAAGGTTACATCTATGTAAGGGCTGAATATCCGTTAGCTATCAAACGGCTGCGTATCGCTATCGAACAGGCTGAAGCCATGAATTTGATGGGAGATAATATTTTTGGCTCAAAATTTAGTTTTAAATTGCATATTAAAGAAGGTGCGGGAGCTTTTGTTTGCGGCGAAGAGACTGCTTTGATGGCATCCATCGAAGGTAACCGCGGCATGCCGCGGCCTCGGCCACCGTTCCCGGCAGTATCCGGGCTTTGGGGGAAACCGACCAATATTAATAACGTAGAGACTTTTGGCAATATCGCTTCTATTATTACTAAAGGTGCTGAATGGTATGCAGGTTTTGGTACAGAAAAATCTAAAGGTACTAAAGTCTTTGCTCTGACAGGTAAGATCAATAATACCGGCTTGGCCGAAGTGCAAATGGGAATCACAATGCGTGAGATTATTTATGATATTGGCGGTGGTATTACCGGCGGTAAAAAATTTAAAGCTGTACAGATCGGCGGCCCGTCCGGTGGGTGCCTGCCGGAATCAATGCTTGATTTGGCTATTGATTATGATTCGCTGACCGCAGCCGGAGCGATGATGGGGTCCGGCGGTCTGGTGGTTATGGACGAAGATACCTGTATGGTTGATGTTGCTAAGTTTTTCCTTAATTTTACGCAGTCTGAATCCTGTGGTAAATGTACTCCGTGCCGTGAAGGAACTAAACGTATGCTGGAAATTCTTACTAGAATTACGGAAGGACAGGGCAA
>CAYVGQ010000007.1:0-14649 GCA_964450295.1 uncultured Phascolarctobacterium sp.
CAGTGTCTTAAAACCCATCTGCAAACTATTCAACAACGCCGCAAGCGTTGTCGGCCCTGCTACACAAACCCGGTAAGTACGCTGTAATTCATCCAACAAACCCGGTAAATTTACGGCTTCTGCAAACAATCCTTCCAACGGCAGATACATAATCGCAAAATCTGTAGTTTCAGGCGGGCAGAGATATTTACTTTGGATATCCTTTGCCTCGCTCTTCAACCGGCGTTCAAGCTGTTTTAGCGCCGTATCAGCTGCGGCAGTATCCGCCTGCTCACGTGCGATAAGCAATCTTTGGTAGTCTTCCTGAGGAAACTTGGCATCTATCGGCAGCCAGACCGTTTCCGCCTTACTTCCCGGTAGTCTCAGTGCGAATTCCACACGTTCCGCACTGCCTTTTTTGACGGCAACATTTTCAGAAAATTGTTCTGGGGCTAACAAATCACGCAGCAAAACTCCTAACTGCATTTCTCCCCAAATACCACGATTTTTTACATTCGCTAAAATTCGCTTTAAGTCGCCAACACCACCGGCAAGAGTATGCATTTCACCAAGACCGCGGTGCACCTGCTCCAAACGCAAGCTAACCTGCTGAAAAGACTCTCCTAACCGTCTTTCTAAGGTTGATTGCAGCTTTTCATCGACTGTTAGACGAATTTGTTCTAAATTTGTTGCAGTGCTTTCCATAAGTTTCTCAAGCTTGTTGTCCAGCTGTACCCCTAATCGATCGGAAGACGCCTGATTTTCCATGCGTGCAGCTCTGGCCAAAGTATTTTGTTCGCTGCGCAAATCACGTAGATTTTCATAAAATCGTCTTTCTAAATTTTCCAGCTGACGACTGACTGTATCAGTAAAAGCATTGTTTTGGCGCTTGCCGCTTTGCAATACCAGCCATAATAATATAAAAATTGCTGCCTGCAACAAAAATAACAGCAAAAGTAAACTTACTTCTAAATTCATAACCGAACTCACTTTCTATCTTATTTACTAAACTATTATACCAAATTAGCAATTATTATACACTGCTTTTATCTTTTTAGATATTTACTGTATCTGGTATTTAATGTTATAATTAAGAAGTAGATAATTAATTGATTAATTAATTTCAAGGAGAGTGTTTATATGAAAGTAGCGGAACCATCTGCATCATCCGCCGAAAAAATTCTTTTAGCGGCAACCGACTTATTTGCCGCCAACCACTTTAACGGCGTTTCCATTAAAGAAATAGCCAGAAAATCCGGCGTCAACAGCGCCTTGATCTCTTATTATTTTGGTGGCAAGAAAAATCTCTATCAAGAAATTCTAAATGAGCAATCGAATTTATTTTTAAATTTAATTGCTTCCGTCAACACTAAGGAAATTACGGCACTGGCAAAACTACGCAAATATATCGCCGCCATTTCTGAAGTTCAAAAACTGCATCCGCACCGTATTCATCTCATTTACCGAGAACTGCTGACTCCAACTTTTTTATGCGATAATTTTATTAAAAACCGTTTATATAAAATCCATAAATTTATGTCCGACCTTGTCACAGAAGCCGTTGCCGACGGCAGTATTCGCGCCAATATTCAACCAACTCACGTCGCCTTTACACTGGAAAGCATTATTGTCTTCTTTTTTCTTACACAGAACCAGATTCGTGTCCTAGGCAATTTTGAGCCCGGCACAGAAAGTGCCTATCTAGAAGATGCCTTGAACACCTATCTCTCTTCTATTACCAATTGAAGGAGGTCTAAAAATGTCTGCAAAAGAATTTCTTGCAAAGCTGTCTTTTAAAAAACAATATCTTTATTTAGCGGCAGCTATTTTTTGTTTACTACTTGTCTATCATATCTTTAGTAATATTTTAGCACAACCAGAAATAGTCAGAGAAATTCCTTATGTACGCACAGTAACCGTCGGCAAAGAAATTGTTGACGAAACATCTTCTTACCCCGGCGAAGTCCGCGGACGTTATGAAAGCAATCTAGCTTTTCAGGTTGCCGGTAAAATTATCAGTCGCAGCGTCAATTTAGGCGATACCGTCAGCGCCAACGATGTATTAATGCGTCTTGACCCGCAAGACATCGAACAAAATGTTGAAGCTGGGCGAGCTGCTGTCGCTGCTGCAGAAGCCAACTATAAATTGGCCAAAGATAATTCTGAACGTTACACAACTTTATACGCCAGCGGTGGTGTCAGTAAAGCTTTAATGGAACAATATAATACGCAAATGGAAGCTGCGCAATCAAGTTTAAGGCAGGCAAGGGCCCAACTAACCGCAAATAACAATCAATTGGCTTACACACAGCTTGTCGCCGATCATGACGGTGTTGTAGCCAATGTCAGCGGTGAAATAGGTCAAGTAGTCGCTGCCGGTACCCCAGTTGTTACAGTTGTAAAAAGCGGCGAACAGGAAATACAAATCTATATCCCGGAAAATCGTTTAGAAAAAGTATCTCTTGGGCAAAAAGTTTCTATTAACTTTTGGGCTCTTACAAACATCAGTACGGACGGCTATATTCGAGAAATAGCTCCAATGGCCGACAGTGTAACCCGTACTTATAAAGTTCGAGTAGCTGTGCCTCAAATGCCTCCTGCCGTTAAGCTCGGCATGACTTCTAAAGTATATTTAAGCAGTGGTACTAACAACATTATTCTATTGCCGGCTACAGCAATTTACCAAACCGGGAGTCAACCACAGGTATGGGTTGTAACAGCTAACAAAGTACATACGCAAAATGTAACCATCAACGGTTACGAAGGCAATAATGTTAAAATTGTGGAAGGCTTAAAACAAGGCGACGTCATCGTTGTCGGCGGAGTCAATAAATTAGCCGAAAATCAATCTGTACAGCTGGAAGCTGGTGATAGTCAATGAAAAACAACTGGGCCGCTTGGTCAATCAAGCATAAGCAAATAATTTACTTTTTCATGTTTCTTTGTCTGGTCATGGGAATTTATTCTTATAATGCTTTAGGGCGCAGTGAAGACCCCAGTTTTACGATCAAACAAATGGTCATATCGGCGGCTTGGCCTGGCGCAACTGCCAAAGAAGTTGAAGAACATCTGACTGACAAAATAGAAAAACAACTGCAGACAGTACCCAACGTCGATCGAATCACCAGCTATTCACGCCCGGGAACAGCAGTTATCAACATCTATCTGCAGGATACAGTGACTGTTAAAGAAATCAGAAATCGCTGGCTCGAAGTGCGCAATATCGTCAATGACGGGAAAAGTGATTTACCAAACGGCACTTTAGGTCCCTATTTTAATGATCGTTTTGACGATGTTTACGGTAATATTTACGCCGTTACTTCAGACAGTTTTTCTTATGAAGAAATGCGCGTTGTTGCTGAAAATATTAAAGATCAATTTTTTCAGATACCCGATGTAAAAAAAGTGGAATTAATCGGTGTCCAACCCGAAAAAATATATATTCAGATGTCGAATGCTAAACTGGCACAATTAGGTATTCCTATTGATACTCTTGCGGCTACTATTCAAGCAGAAACAGCCATTGCCCCATCTGGCATGGCCGAAAATGATAATACCAACACCTATCTACGACTGAGCGGTTCTCCTAATACCCTTTCCAATATCAGTAATATACCGATTCAAGGCAATGGTCGCACTTTTAAGCTGGGCGATATAGCTGAAATAACACGAGACTATGCCGAACCGGCAGAACCAAAAATGTATTTTAACGGGCAACCTGCAGTTGGCATTGCTCTTTCAATGCAAGACGGGGGTAATAATATCAGACTTGGCAAAAATCTTAGCCAAGCAGTAAACCAAATCAAAAAACAGTTGCCGCTTGGCTTTGAACTTAGTCAGGTTGCCAACCAGCCTCAGGTAGTCAAAGATGCTATCGATGAATTTACGGACAGTTTGCTTGAGGCAATCGTTATCGTTCTCGCAGTGAGTTTATTAAGTTTAGGGCGCCGTTGCGGCTATGTCATTTCAGTCTGTATCCCCCTGGTCCTTTTAGGAACCTTTATAGGTATGTATGCTTTAAATATCGACCTACACAAAGTCTCTCTAGGAGCTTTAATAATTTCACTGGGTATGCTAGTAGACGACGCCATAGTTGTTGTTGAGTTAATGGAAGTAAAAATGTCGGAGGGCTGGGAACGTACAAAAGCCGCAGGCTATGCTTTTGAAACCTGTGCGATGCCGCTTCTAACAGGCACACTGATCGCCTGCACAGGATTTATGCCTATTTACTTTGCGAAATCCAGCGCTGCTGAATTTGCATCTTCTCTGTTCCCGGTTATTTCAATGGCCCTACTGCTCTCATGGGTCATTTCTGCTACTGTGGCGCCTGTACTTGGACATGCTTGGATCAAACCCAAGCAACTCCTGCAAGAAAATGACGTTTACAAGACTCCATTTTACCAAAAATTTCGCGATATTCTTTCTTGGTCAATGCTCCACAAAAAAATTGTCCTTCTAGCTACCGTTTGTATATTTATTGGCTCATTATTTCTTATAAAATTTATTAAGCAGGAATTTTTTCCTGCATCAGTACGCCCAGAACTGCTGGTAGAACTTAATCTGCCTGAAGGAAGCAGCATCAATGCAACTGACGCGGCTACCGTAAAACTAACTAATTTATTGAAAAAAAATTCCGATGTTTCAAGCATCAGTTCTTATATCGGCAAAAGTGCGCCACGTTTCGTGCTAGTTATGGATCCGGTTCAGCCGCGTAATAATTATGCTCAACTAGTCGTTGTCGCCAAAGATACTGAAGCCCGTAAACGTATTGAAACGCAAATAAGACAATTAGTCGCTACCAATCTGCCCGATGTAGTCAGTTATTCACGCTCTATTCCTTTAGGCCCTCCGGCGGCCTACCCCGTTATGTTGCGTGTAACAGGCTCTGACGATCAAATAGTTAAAGAGTACGCCCAAAAAGTTCGTACCGTTATGGCACAGAATCCGGCCATAATAATGACTCGCTTCGATTGGATGCAGCAGGCTGGATCGGCAAGCCTTACTATTGACAATGATAAATTACGTCAAATGGGTCTAAACCGCAAAGTCGTAGCAACCGCTCTGCAAGCAGAAATATCCGGTTACACTGTCGCTCAATATTTAGAAAATGACCAAGCCATTGATATGGTGTTCCGTCTCACTCCCGGCGATCGCTTGACTGTAACGGATTTGGAAACATTAACTATTCCTACTGCCGGAGGCGCTGTCCCTTTGTCACAGGTTGCAAGACTTAGCTACGAATCTGAAAACGGAATGATCTGGCGTCGTAACCTGTTACCAACAATAACTGTTTGCGGAGGTATAAGTGAAGGTTTTACCGGTAATGATATTACTAAACAAGTTTATGACGATCTAAGCACATTAAGGCAACAACTTCCCCCAAACGTCACCATAGAAATAGGTGGCAGCTTAGAAGACAGTTCTAAAACCTTAGGCTACTTACTTGAACCTGTACCGATAATGCTGTTAATTATGGTAAGCCTTTTAATGCTACAGCTGAAAGATATTCGCAAATTATTTATCATTCTCTGTACAGCTCCTCTTGGTATAACCGGCGTAATGCTAGGTCTGATTATTTTTAATGCTCCGCTTGGCTTTATGGCAGAACTTGGTATTCTCGCCCTTGCCGGTATCATCATTCGCAATTCTGTAGTTCTTATAGATCAGATTGACCTGCATCTGCAGGAAGGCAAGCCGCCTTGGGAATCTGTTCTAGAGTCGGCAATCGTTCGTTTTCGTCCCATAATGCTGGCGGCACTGACAACTATTTTAGGGCTTATCCCTATGTTTGCCAGCCCCTTTTGGAATTCCATGGCGGTGGCGATTGCCTGCGGTCTTTCCGTGGCAACGCTGTTAACCCTAATCGTTTTGCCTGTCATCTATACAGCTGTTTTTAAAATCAAACCGGAATAAAATAAATAAAAGACTGCGGAAATTGCTATGCCCTCCAGAAATTAGATTTTAAGGTCTAACTTTCTTGGACGGATTCACATTCCGCAGTCTTTTATTTATTGTAATCCTTTAAGATTTTTTCAAAATAACGCGCGCCAACTTACAAATAACTTTCAATTCTTCCATATCTGCTTTTTCAAGAATATTTTTCAAGTCATCATTAAAAATAGCCTGACTATTGCTTACTGTATCACTCAAAAATTCATCTACCGAAGTATTGAGCGCGTTAGCGATTGCCACCAATGTTTCCAAACCGATTTTAGTATGAGCTGTTTCAATATTACTCATATGTGGTTTAGAAATACCGATTTTATCCGCTAAATCTTTCTGTAATACCCCTTGTTTGGTTCTTGTTAATTTAATCCTTTTGCCGATAGACGCATAATCAATCATCAATAATCCAGCCTCCCATATAATCTTCCCCATTTGAAAAGACCATATAAATTTTACTATCAAATATAAAAAATTTATACAACTAAATTATATAACATAAAATTTAATTTTGTAAAGTTTTTGACAAGTCTTTTATTATAGATTTATGCTGTTTATATACTAAAGCAATTTTTATTTAGCAAAATAAAAAAATAAAGCACAACAACGTTGTTGTGCTTTCCATCGTACATATATCTTTAAAAAATTCTAACTCAATCCATATTCGCCAATGCCCGCAATGCCAAAGCATATCCGGTAAACCCCAACCCGCAAATCTGCCCCATGCAGCCTGGAGCTGTCACCGACTTCTGTCGGAATTCTTCTCGCGCATGAATATTACTGAGGTGCACTTCTATCGTAGGCAGAGCAACAGCTTTGATGGCATCTAATAATGCCACGCTATAATGAGTAAGCGCAGCGGGATTAATGATGATGCCATCAAATTTTCCGTAAGCACGTTGGATAAGCGTTACCAACTCACCCTCAAAATTACTCTGTCCCAACTCCACTTCCATATCTAAAGCTACTGCTTCCGCCTTTATATACTCACATAAAGCCGCATAATCCTGTTTACCATAGATGTTTTTTTCACGAACACCTAACATATTAATATTGGGTCCGTTTAAAACAAGTATTTTTTTCATAAGCATTCTCTCCTTGTCAACTCCAACAGCTCCACTAAAGCATCTTCTTGGCTGCCGTTATTATCAACAATATAATCTTGATACCTACGATACAATTCCGCGCGTTCTCGATAAAGGTCAAAAATTTTTTGCCTGCCTTCAGTCAGTAAAGGTCTGCTTGCGATATCAACATCTTGAACAATGTTTTCCGGAGAACGATCAATAAAAATTACTATGGCATTTTTTCTAAAAAGTTGCATATTCTCAGAACGTTTCACCGCTCCGCCTCCGGCAGCAATAATACAATTCTCTAGTTTTGACAGATATTTTAATGTGCGAGTTTCTGCTTCACGAAAACATTCTTCACCAACTGTAAAAAGTTCTTTGATCGTTTTGCCTTCAAGTTTTTCTAGAACTATATCAGCATCAAAAAAATTGTACTTCAGCTTTTGGCCTAACAATTTACCTAAAGTAGATTTCCCGCTTCCCGGCATGCCAATTAAAACGATATTCTTCATAACTGCTTTTCCATTTCTGCCGTTATTTTTAAAACTAAATCGTTGTTGATTGGCTGCTGCAGCCATATCTCCTCAGCAGCTATTGCCTGCGCTACTAACATAAACAAGCCGTTAACAGCTTTTTTGCCGAGTTTTTCCGCTTCCTTTAAAAACAAAGTTTTAGCAGGATTATAAATCAAATCAATCGCAGTAGTAAAATGTTCTATCGTTCTCGTAGTTACAGGTGAAGCTTCCGAATAAGGATGCATCCCCACCGGAGTACAATTTATCAGTAAATCCCCCGTGTACCGCCCTAAATGCACATAATTGACAAACTGAGTCGGCACGGCGCTGCACAATGTTTTCATATAAGGAGAAATACTTTGTGTATTACGCGACGCCAAAAAAATTTTAGCAACACCATGATCAATCAAATACTGCAACACCGCTCTTGAGGCACCACCCGTTCCAAGAACAGCAGCACTTTTGCCCTCCACAGTAATGCCGTTGTTATTTAAAAGACGTCCAAAGCCAATGTAATCAGTATTATAGCCGCGAATAGCTCCATTATAAAAATGAATTGTATTGACCGCTCCTATTGCTTGGGCTTCCATACTTAAGGTAGTTAAATTTGCCATGACATTAATTTTATGCGGGATTGTTACATTAACACCGCCGTATTGCTCACGCATATCCTGGATGGCTTCAGACAATTTCTCCGGAGGTATCTCCAATAGCTCGTAGGAGCCTTCAATTCCCAGCTCCTTAAAGATCCGCTGATGTATCTGCGGAGATAAGCTATGTCCTAAACGATCTCCAATCAAACCAAATCGAAACATATTCAACCCTCCTGTCTGCTGTCAGCAGGATAATTGCCTAAAATTTTATAATATGCACAACTGTCAGCCAACTGCTTTAATGCCTGACGTACTCGTTCTTCACGCAGATTGCCGACAAGATCGATATGGAAAAAATATTCCCACGATTTCCCCTCAATCGGACGCGATTCTAAATTCATCATATTCAGTCCGCTATGATAAAAATGTCCCAGTATTCTGTATAACGACCCTGCCTCATGTTTGACTGCTACAACAACAGTAATTTTATTAGCATTAGGCTCCTGTTCCGGTTCATTAGCAATAACAACGAAACGGGTGTAATTATTGGAATTATAGTTGATATTACTCGCCAATATCTCTAAACTATACATTTCAGCCGCTTGTCGTCCGGCAACTGCAGCTAAATTTTTGTCCTGCCTATCTCTGACTGTCTCCGCACTTTTAGAAGTACTAAAATACGGTATTAATTCCATCTTGGGATACTGTTGAAAAAATTCTTTGCTTTGAGCAAAACCTTGGGGATGTGAGTAAACTGTGGTTATTTCATCAAGTTTAGCACCCGATATACCTAAAAGATTATGTTCTATTTTTACACATTGTTCCCCTACAATAGAGCAGTCCTGATGGCGCAACAGATCATAAACCTCAGTAATACCGCCGGTTGAAGAATTTTCAATGGGCAGCACTCCATATTTTATTTCACCTTTTTTTACCGCCTTTACCACATCTTCAAATAATGCATAATGGTGTCTGATTATTTTTTTATTTTCAAAATATTTTTCTAGTGCCTGATGACTGTATGACCCCGGCATACCAAAGCATCCTACTTCTACGATCTCATTTTGTGCTGTTTCAAGAAGTTTGTTTTCCTCCAGCACATTATGTTCCAAAACCTTACTCTGATCCATAAGTGTAGTCATAAGCGCAGTCACTACCGACGCATATTCCTTATGTTGCAATCGTTCACAAGCCTTCTTTATGACCTGTGCTTCTCTTGCAGCATCAAACACCGGCAAATTATGCTGTTTTTTATAGGCGGCAACTTCCAGAACAATTGCCAGTCGCTTTTCCACAGCGGCAATCAACTGTGCATCAATTTTATCTATACGACGGCGAATAGCCTCTAAATCCAAATTATCCATGCCCTACACCTCGCCGTCAATGTCTGCTGTCAACAACATATCTAAAACGGTCCATGCCGTCACGCCTTCCACTACAGGTACCGCACGTTGCACTATACAAGGATCATGCCGACCTTTAATTTCTAAAATGGTATCTTTATGTTCAGCTATATTTACTGTTTTTTGCGGCAATGAAATTGATGGTGTCGGTTTCAAACCTACTTTAAAAATTACCGGCATGCCATTAGTAATACCGCCTAAAATTCCGCCGTTATTATTTGTTGCAGTACGTACGACAGCCCCGTCATAATATAAAGGATCATTAGCCAAAGACCCGGTACTGCGACAGAATCCAAAACCCAAACCAAATTCCAGTCCTTTGACCGCCGGGATTGAAAATAAGGCATGTGCCAATCTACTTTCCAGCGAATCGAAAAAAGGTTCGCCAACGCCGGCCGGAATATTTAGCGTCATACATTCAATGCTCCCACCAACTGAATCCTGATGTTCGCGCGCAGCCAAAATCAAAGCTTGCATTTCTGCACCTTTAAGGTCATCTAATACCGCAAAATCTTTTTGGCGCAGGTCATTCAATAATTCCGTCTGTTCACCTAATGAATCAAATCTCCTATCAAAAATTTCACCCACATTATGGATATGTGCGCCGACCACAATACCGTAACGACGTAAAGCTAACTTAGCAATAGCTCCCATAAAAACCAAAGGTGCCGTTAAACGTCCGGAAAAATGTCCGCCGCCGCGATAATCATTAAAGCCCTTATATTTCAACTTACCTGAATAATCAGCATGACCAGGGCGCATATTGTTCTTTAAAGCTCTATAATCTTTGGAATGGTTGTCACTGTTAGGTATTATAGCGCATAAAGGCGTTCCTGTGGTTCGTCCTTCAAAAACACCGCTTTGGATCATAAATGCGTCGGTCTCCTGCCGTTGCGAAGAAAGCAAATTTCGCCCGGGCGCACGACGTTCCATTTCTCTTTTTATAAAATCAATATCCAGCTCCAGTCCCGGCGGCAAACCATCAATAACCAGACCAATCGAGGCTCCGTGTGATTCTCCAAAAATCGTCATCTTGATTTTTCTGCCATAAACACCGCTCATATACCTTCACCTATTCCTTCAGTTTTAATCAACCCGCCTAGCGCCGCAAAATCCTGCCAAAATCCCGGATACGATTTTTGCACACATTCACTGCCATGAATTACTACTTCGCCTCGACAAACACAGCTTGCCACCGCTAGGCTCATAGCAATACGATGGTCGTTCCATGCGTCTACCACACCACCGGTCAAACCTTCCGGCCGTCCTTTAATGAGTAGCCCCTCCGGCAATTCAGTAATATCCGCGCCTAACTTATTAAGTTCTGAAGTCATCGCCGTCAACCTGTCGCACTCCTTAATTCGTAATCTTCCCGCATTAATGACCTCCGTCGTACCGGAACTTACCGCGGCCAATACAGAAAGCACCGGAATAATATCCGGACAATCAGACGCATCAATAACAGTTCCCTGTGTCTTTGCCGCAACAGTCGTATATATTCCCTCTGCCTCAACGGCAATCTTAGCACCCATGCGATTTATGATCTCCACAACAGCTTTATCACCCTGCAGTGAATTTCTGTCCAAACCCATGCAGGATATTTTCCCACCCAAAGCTCCTGCAACAAACCAAAAAGCAGCCTGCGACCAGTCACCCTCTACCATACTTCTGCCGCTGCGATATTCCTGCAACCCGTTAATATGATACTTTTGATAATTTTCATGCTCAACAAGCACACCATATTTTGCTAAACAAGCCAAAGTAAGAGCCACATAGCTTTGAGATTCCAAAGATGAAGTAACCACGAGCGTTGAATTTCCTGGCAGCAGCGGCAAAGCAAATAACAAACCGCTGATAAACTGCGAGCTGACATTGCCGGGCAGTTCATAAACACCACTTTGCAGCTTACCGTCTACAGTTAATGGCAAGCATCCTCCCGCCGCGGTTTTATAACTGAGTCCCTGTTTATCAAAAATATCATAATAAGCCTGCAAAGGCCGCGCGATCAATTGACCTTGCCCATTAAAAGTAAGTGGACTGCCGCACAACGCCCCCAAGGGAATCATAAATCTTAAAGTTGATCCGGATTCACCACAGTCAACAGCATTCGTCGTCGCTTGCAAAAATCCGCGTCCGGTAATCGCCAAAGCAGTCCTGCCTTCAACAGCAGACGGCACTTCATTAAAATTTATTCCCAGTGCCTCTAGGCATCTGAGCGTAGCCGCAATATCTGCCGACATGCTAACGTTATCAACAATACTTGTTCCTCTAGCAAGGCCCGCACAAATGATTTCTCTATGCCCCATGCTTTTAGAAGATGGCACACAAACTCTGCCGCCGAGCTTTGCCGGTATTAGTTTCAATGTCGTCATAATTTCTCCTAACCAATATATGCAGGCAATTCCTGCCAATCTATTTTATGCAGATATCCTTTGCCTATTGCTTCAATAATAATTAAAGTAATTTTCGCTCCACTTTTTTTCTTATCCAAAGACATAACTCGCAAGAGTTCTTGTGCGTCAAATTCTGCCTCTGTCGGCAAAGAAAATTTTTGCAGAGCTCGTATAATCGAATCTGCCGTTCCGAGCTCTGTCAGCCCTAACTTTTCAGTCTGACGCGTCAGCCTCACCATACCAATGCCCACACCTTCACCATGAGTATAAGTTGTAAACCCGCAGCATTTTTCAATAGCGTGCCCGATGGTATGTCCAAAATTGAGTAGCATACGTTCACCGGTATCAAATTCATCCTTCTCAACTATCCGCGCCTTTATATTACAGCAAGTTTCAATAATGCTGTCAATCCGAACCAATAATTCGCTGTCATTCTTGATGGCGATGATTTCCTCAAACAAAGCTGCGTTACGAATGCAGCCATATTTTAATGCTTCTGCCAAACCATCATGTAAAAAACGTACCGGCAACGTTTTAAGCATCTCCGGGTCAATAAAAACTGCCTTAGGCTGATAAAAACTACCTACCAAATTTTTCCCGGCCGGTAAATCTACAGCAACCTTTCCGCCGACACTACTGTCAATCTGCGCCAACAAGGATGTAGGAACCTGTATAAAATCGACACCGCGCAAAAAAGTTGCAGCAGCCATCCCACCCAAGTCTCCCGTTACACCGCCGCCCAAAGTTATAATCAAATCGCTGCGTGTTAAACCGGCTTCTGCCAAATGCGCATAAATATTTTCTAATATTTTTAGATTTTTACTCTGCTCACCGGCGTTAAAAACTATTCTTGTTACTGCAAAACCACTGCCATTTAAACTGTTTTCCAGGCGTTGTCCATATAAAAAATCAACATTACTGTCAGTAATAATCGCTGCTTTGGTCGCTTGGGAAAGCAATCTGGCTTTCGTCCCAATCCGATCCAACAAACCTGCCTCAATTTCTATTTTATAAGCTTGGGCCCCCAAGTCCACTATAATCGTACGCATCAATATAAATCCCTTCTTTTTAGTGCAGCTTCACGCATCATCGTCTGCAACGCCAATGCATCATCATTTTGCAAAGCCTCGCTCCAGAGATCCAGTTGCTGACGCAGGGTTGCGAGCTCCTTAAGCATATTCTCCCTATTTGCCAGAAATAAATCGCTCCATAAGCAAGAATTAATATCTGCCACCCTAGTTCCATCCCTAAAACTTCCGGCAATAAAATATTTCGTGTTTGCATCGTAAGAAGCACTGTTGATGAGAGCAACTGCTAAAGCATGCGGCAGATTACTGGTGTAGGCGATGATGCGGTCATGCTCTGCCGTCCCAACTTCCACAACTCTTTTACAGCCAATTGCTTTAGCAAACGCAAATAACCAATTGACGGCGTCCCTACTGTTAAACTCTTCCGAAACTACGATATAATTAGCGCCATCAAATATTTCAGCCTGCGCCAACGCCAAGCCACTGCCTTGACGGCCGGCCATTGGATGCCCCGCTATAAATTCCCTACTACCGGAAAGCAGTTTCTGCACATCTTCAGGCAAATTGCCCTTGATACCCGTTGCATCGGTTATCAGCACATCGTCTTTTAAAAATGGCACCGCGCTTCGCATAAAATCCAACGTTGCCGCCGGATATACCGAGCAAATTACCACATCAGCTTCAAATAACTCCTGCCCTGCTTTTAATATAGCTACGTCAATGATTCCCTGCTCTCGTGCGTTACTTAAAACCTCACTGTCAGTATCGACGCCAATAATTTTTTTGGTTTTAAGACGTCGTAACGCCTTGGCATAAGAGCCACCAATCAAGCCCATACCAACTATCGCAAAAGTTAACTGTTGCCAATCTGTGCTTTTAAACCCACACGCCACTGCTTTCACCTCATTAAACCAGCTATTCTACCAAGCTACAAAATATTTTTAGTTAACCACCACAAATGCTTATTTTTACCATTATTATACTATATCCTACAGCTCTCTGCCGATTATTTGCGCAATACCTTTAAGCTCTCCCATCAGATGGGCAAAGCGTTCTGGTTTTAAGGATTGAGCTCCGTCACACAAAGCGTGCTCAGGGTCGTTATGAACTTCGATGATCAGACCATCAGCACCGGCGGCGATTGCGGCCTTAGCCATCGGCTCTACCATCCACCACATGCCGGACGCATGGCTGGGGTCAATAATAATCGGTAGATGACTGAGTTTTTTCACTGCCGGAATCGCACTCAAATCCAAAGTATTACGGGTATAAGTTTCGAAGGTACGAATGCCGCGCTCGCAGAAAATAACATTATCATTACCGCCGGCCATAATATACTCCGCTGACATAATCCATTCTTCTATAGTTGCCGATAAGCCGCGTTTTAAAAGAATCGGTTTGTTGGTTTTGCCCAATTCTTTTAAAAGTTCGAAGTTTTGCATGTTGCGGGCGCCGACCTGAATTACGTCCACATCTTCAACAAAACGTTCTATTTTATCCGCTGACATAATCTCCGTTACGATCGGCAAACCTGTCTCCGCTTTTGCAAGCTTTAAAAGTTCAAGTCCCCGTTCTTGTAACCCTTGGAAAGAATAGGGCGAAGTACGCGGTTTGAAAGCCCCTCCGCGTAGCAAGGCTGCCCCTCCAAGTTTGACGGACCTAGCAACAGAAACTATCTGCTCTTCACTCTCTACAGAGCAGGGGCCGCCCATCACTACAATTTTT
>CAYVGQ010000008.1:0-4465 GCA_964450295.1 uncultured Phascolarctobacterium sp.
TTTTTGAATGGTATTCCCGATGGCATCTAATAAGGCGGTACAACCTCTTACCTTATACTCTTTGTCAGTTAACATTGGCACTGAGTTAATATAGACACTATCATGTAAAACCTCATATTGATCATCAAATAAAATAGTCGTAACGAGGGCTTTGCCTTCTACTTCTTGTTGCTCTTGCAATAGCTTATTAAAACCACCGATAGTCTCCTTTTCCAAACCAGACATCGAGCCGCTTCGATCCAAAACAAAAACCAAACGAGTGAGATTATTCAACATAAAAAAACCTCCTTTTATTTTATGTCTTCATAATAACAAATAGTTTGAGGAGTATGGTCTCTTGGCAAGCGACATTTTATCGTTAAATATTCACACCTACGTTGACAACAAAAAAACCAGCACTGCTAAACTATCACTTATGACTATGTGACAGTTTTCTGTACTGGTTTTTATCATCCCATAATAACATCATTTGGAAGGCCCCTTCTTTAAAAATAATTTAAAGATTCCCCTGAAACTTTCCTTATTGCTTTTTTTATGGTAAGTCTGGCTTGACTTGCTAGAAATAATAATCTGATGTTTTATTATACCACAATTAGACCTTTTTAACATCTTCTTAAATAGGCAATCTTTTAAAATTTGTAAATATGAAACTGGTCTTATTTCATTATACTGCGAGAAATTTTGCTTAGCTATATTTACATAAAGAGCTCTGTACAAAAAAAGAACCTGGAACAATGTCCAGGCTCTTATTAACAAAATTTTATGCTTTATTCTTCGGTTTACGCCCTTTATTTTTTTTCGCACCGTCCACGCCATTTTTTTTGACTACTTTTGCTAATTCAGTAATTAAATGCAGTTCTTCTGCTTCGCAATCCTGTAATAACTCTGCTAGTTCATTTTGAAAAATTTTCTCGCTGCGCCGGATATTATCACAGAGAAGTTCATCAACAGAAACATCTAAAACATTGGCCAGATGAATAACGGTAGGCAGACCCAGCTTAGTATTACCGGTTTCAATATTGCTGATATGCGGGGTTGACAGGCCGGTTACTTCAGCAATATAGCCCTGAGTAACGCCTTTACGGACACGAGCGGCTTTAATTCTGACACCAATAGCTTTGTAATCGATATTCATTTTTACAACTCCTTTAAATTTGGTCTGCAACTCGTATAGTTGCAGATATATCGGGTGACAGCTTTTAATATCTAAGAATATTACTTTAAATATTCGTAAAAAATATTATAGCTTAACCTTCAGACTAAAGCAATACTCGTTTGCATAAAAATATTTACAATATCTTTTGCTATACAAATCAAAAGCTATAGAATTGCAAATTGAATCGTTCTTTAAACTATTCTCTTTCGTTTACAAGAGCGGTACAGTTAGACTTCCTTCCGGCATCAGAATCACTTTATAATCCTTACCGATAACTTTTTCAGCTTCAGCCAGTGCTTCTTCCATCGTTGCAACCGATTCGAACAACAGATTATGAGCCAGCTCTTTATCCAACGCTGAAACTAAAATAAATTTAGCTTTTTTCATCAGTCTGGTTACAGCAAAAGCTTTATTTGCGCCGATTTCAAAACGTCTTTCCAGTTCTGCTTTAATTTCCTCAGCCGAACCAAGGCGTTTACATGTTTCTTCCAATACTTGAGAACCACTGCCTTCTTCGCATTCGCCGATGATAATTACGACGCCGCCTTCACGAACTGCACACCAAGCATTATCCATGGTTTTTTGCAGTTGGTAGACGTTGATATCCTTAGGATAACCGCCGCAGCTGGCAATTACAAGGTCCGCAGCTTGAGGAATCTTGACCCCGTAAACCTGATCAACAAACTTACAGGCTTCTTGATGGGCCTTAATATAGTCACCGGCAAAAATTTTTAAAAATTCATGCTGAGCATCCAAAATAGCATTAAAAAGGAAGAGCGAATGGTCTTTGGCAAACAGAGCCGTGCCTTCCATTTGATCCTCATACACCGGATTACCAATGGTTTTGCCAAGCCCTGCATTAGGATCGAGCATAAAGCTGTGATTTACGCGCACAGTTTCCATCGCGGCAACGCCGGGAAGAACAGCTTTACGCCCGCCGCCGTATCCGCTGAAATAATGATAAACGATTGAACCGGTCATAATGACATGATCTACATGGCAGATATGCTTATTAAGCCAAACCGGTGTGCCACGTGAGGTATCACCGAAATACTCGAAATCCTCGCTTATTTTAGCATCGCTATTATACATCCTCAAGCGCCCCGCTACTTCTTCGCCTACCGCTTCGACCATTTCCTCATGGGTCATATTGCGGTGCGTTCCCAAAGCAAAAACAATGTGCATGTCCTCATCTTTAATACCCAATTTATTCATTTCATTAACTAAAATCGGCATAAAGACAAAGCTGTTGGCTACACGAGTCGGATCATTACAAATAAAAGCAATTGTTTGCCCCGGTTTAACTAGTTCGTTGATCGGTGCTCTGCCAATAGGATGATAAATTGCGTCCAATACAGCAGCCTTAACATCCTCCAGTAGCGGCATCTGAGCAATCTTAACTTCTTTGATGATGCGGTCTGAGTCCAGATTAAACTCCTTGTTTCCATGGCCATATTTATAGGAATAGTGATTTATGCTCATACGATCAACTCCTTTATTTTTGTTAACTATATTGTAACATATTCTTATGTAATTAAAAAAGACGTAAAGTAATGAATTTAATTGTAAAGTCGCCGTTTAATTTACTCAAACAAAAGCCACACCCGCAAGAAACGCCGGTGTGGCTGCATCTATTTAAATAATCGCCATAAAATAACACAGTGAACAGAAGAGCACCGTTAGTGTAATCATGATCGGATCGGCTATCGACGTCCGGTAATTTTCCGGATTGTATCGGGGGCTATTGTGCAAGGGCTTGGCGTCCAAGAATTCCATGGGATTATGACTAAGATCCATAGATTTTTCGTAAAGGACTTCCCATGCATTGCCAAGTGCCCGGCTGATTGCGCAACATAAATACGATATCCCGCTTACGATACTTGCTAAAGGTTTTCTATAAAACCAGTCCGTATCAAGCGACAAAGCCGTATGCGGTTCCATTTTCGCAAGATACATCATAAAGGGTATCATGGCCATGCCCACCATTTGCAGATATTGTGCCACATGGTCTAAAGTATATGGTTGAAAGTCAGACATTTGATATGGCAAGTAGCGATAAAGTAAATCCGGACAAACACCATACAAAATACACAGTACCGATCCAAGGCCCATGGCAACATACATATTTTTTGGTACTGCACAATTTATTTTTACACCTTTGTCGGGAGCCAGAAAAATAAAATAAATCATTTTTAACGTAATAGACAAGAAAGTACCTATGCTACCCAACTGCAAAATCAATTCCAAAGTTGATTGATGTGCTTCTGCGGCGGCGGAAGTAGTTATGGACTTGGTAACAAATCCAATAAATCCCGGTACGCCTGTAATTGACAAAGCAGCAATTACAAAAAATACAAACACCCAAGGTAGCTTCTTAGCTAAACCACCAAGTTGGTTAATATTCCTAACTCCGGTGACATAAATGATGGCACCGGTAGCCATAAAGAGAATCGATTTAAATAAAATATTACTGAAAGCATGGGCTGCCGCCCCATTAGAACCCATAGCCGTGCCTAGACCTATGGCTGCCACCATAAACCCTACCTGGCTAATAATATGGTAACTCAGCAAACGTCGCATGTCATTTTCCATGATTGCATAGCAAGCGCCATAGAGTACCATTACTGCTCCTGCCCAAATAAGCAGTTCCGTTCCGGCAAAAACACGAATAAGGCAATACACTCCCACTTTTGTTGTAAACGAGCTTAAAAAAACACTGCCTGTGACCGTAGCTTCTGGATAAGCATCTACTAACCAAGCATGCAACGGCGGAATAGCCGTATTGATGCTAACACCGGCTAAAATAAGCCAAAAGGCTGCATCATGTGGTCCTGATACAAGATTCGTAATAAGCATATCGCCGGTTCGCATCTTTAATAAAATACCGGCTAAAAGTAAATTACCGCCAAACATATGCACTAACAGATAACGATAACCAGCCCTTCGAGAAGAAGGAGTATTCTTACACCAAATTAAAAATAGTGATGTCGCTGCCATTAATTCCCAAAAGAAGATCAATGTCAGCCAATCGCCGGCTAAAACAACTCCCATTGCGCTACCGGCGTAAGCCAAAGCAGCAAAAGCTTCCATACCATTTTCATTATGCATAGCATAAATACTGCCAATAACGGTAATTATACAAAAATATACGATCAGAACGACTCGCCGCTGATCTGGCTCGTAATAGCATCGGGAGAATTTTCACTGGAGCCCTACACGTGGAAGTTTCCGATTGTGGGTGAGTTCAGCTACAAAGGCTACTTCAACAAAACCGATGCACAGAAGCTTGCTGAAAAAATGAAAGCTGAG
>CAYVGQ010000008.1:4475-14227 GCA_964450295.1 uncultured Phascolarctobacterium sp.
AAACTTAAGGCATCGGCATGCAGATAATGTAAAGTCAACGTATCAATAAAGACTAGCGATGCATTTGTACCAATCTGCAATTTTAAAAAAGCAATGGACGCAACTAATGCTCCCAACACCATTGTAATACCACGTGTTTTTTTAGGCAAAAAAGATGCCATAATTCCAAAAGCTATTAAGATAAGTCCCGGATGTAATTCATTCATCATCATCACCTCCGGAATTCTTTTCTTCGTAATAATCTTCTTTTTTTTGCAATATCGGCATCATTATCATTTTGGATAATATAATCAGTAGCCAACTTCCTAAAAACCCAAAAATAATATTAAATCCGATCATTTCATGATACCACTCGTGGTAATGAGGATGAGCAACAAAAAACTCCAGCACGGTTACAAGGACTACGATGCCTATAATCAATTTATACAAATTATTTTTCTGCATTTTCATCACCAGCCACCTCCGGTCCAACCTTGACAGATACTATCTGCTGCCTGGGACGCCATAGCATAGAAGTCAGGACTGATCTCGGGCATAACGCCCAAAACGATCGCCATCAGCGTTGTAAAGCAGATCGGCAGAAGCATTCTATAACTAACCTCACCGTAGGTATGGAACTGTTCCTGCGGATCTTTTTTGAAATAAGCCATCTGGCAGATCGGCATCAAATAAGTCAAAGCCAGTATGGCGCTGGCAATCAGTACAGCCACGTATAAAGGCTTTCCTGCCTGTAACGCACCTAAAGCCAGATTCCACTTGCTAATAAAACCGACTAAGAAAGGCATCCCGGCAATACCCAGAGAGACAATCGTAAAGCAACCCATCGTGATTGGCATTTTTTTACCGATGCCTTGCATCTCGCTGATATTGCTGCGGTGCGTTCTGACAATGATGACACCGGCACACATAAATAGTGTAATCTTCATCACAGCGTGGGCAACAAGATGCAAATACGCACCCTTGATACTGAGTGGTGACAGCAATGCCGCGCCTAAAACGATATAGGAAAGTTGCCCGATAGTCGAAAATGCCAACCGCCGTTTCAGATTATCCTGCTGAATCGCAATCAGCGAAGAAGCAATAATGCTGATGGCAGCAACCCATGCCAGAATATCGGCCGTACCTATCTCGGTCAAAAGTTTCGGTCCAAAAACAAAGCCGATAATACGGAGCACTGCGAAAACGCCCGTCTTAACAACAGCTACCGCATGCAGGAGCGCACTGACAGGTGTCGGTGCAATCATAGCCGCAGGTAACCAACCATGCAACGGCATCACTGCCGCCTTGACCGAACCCGCTAGAATCATGATTAAAAAGATTAGCTGTAATAGCCAAGTCGGTGCCATATCCGCCGTCAGAAAACCTCCGGCTTTGAAATCCATCGTTCCTGAAATGCAGTAAACTGCAACTAAACCCGCCAGAAATAGTTGTCCGGAAATTAAGGTGTAAATCAAATATTTACGACTAGCCAACAAGGCCTCTTCGTTACGTTTATGCAACACCAGCGGATAACTCGCAATTGTTAAAAGTTCGTAAAAGAAGAAAAAGGTAAGCAGATTAGACGCCATAGCAATACCCATAACCGAACTCATGCAAATCGCAAAAGCTGCAAAATAACCGGTCTGCTCATGCTCATCATTACAGCGCATATAGCCAATCGAATAAAAGTTAATCGGTATCCACAACAACGAAGCCAAGCAAGCGAACAGGATGCCTGCGCTGTCAGCGCGTAGCGTAAAACCAATGGTGTCAGTAATCTGAAACAAAGTCCATTCATAACTTACACCAGCCAGTACACCTGGCACCATCGAAATAATGATACCGAATTTAATGAACGAAGCAAGAACGCTCCAGCTTTCGCGAACATTAGGATATTTGCGACAGAAAGAAATCAGAACTGCCGCCAAAAAAGATACGCCTACTGCCAGAAAGGGTCTGCAATCCATGATGGTCATCTCAGAAACACCTCCGGCAATCCAGATTTGAGGATATCATTCACGATGTCCACACTATAGAAGCCCAGAATCAAAATGCCGATGCCGGCACAGAAGATAGGAAGCGCCATTTCTATCGGTAATCCCAACTTGCCTTCGTGACGATGTAGCTCTGTCAGCGAAGCTTCACGCTGCACAAACATTTGCTCTAGGATACGGAAAAAGTATATGGCATTCAGCAGACTGCTGATGACCAGAATAACTATATAAAAGTACTGACCGCCTTGATAAGCTCCCAGCATCAAGTACCATTTGCTGAAGAAGCCCGCCGTTGGTGGAATACCTACCATGGACAGCGCAGCTAAAGTAACGGTAATCGTGCTCAGCGTCATTTTTTTATTCAGGCCGCCCAAACGATATAAATTAATCTCACCAAAACGGTATTGAATACCCCCGATAACGAGGAAGAGTGCGCTTTTCATAAAAGCATGGTTAATGATATGTAGCACGGCACCAATAAAACCATACATATTGCCGATCGCTAAACCGATAGCTATATAACCAATCTGCGCTACACTAGAATAGGCCAACATCCGGCGAAAATCGTATTGAGCCAGTGCCATAACCGAACCAATCAGCACTCCTCCGATACCAAGTACACCTAAAATCGTTAGAGCCGTCCCGACAATAGGATTATTTACCCCAAAAATATAAAAGAAGAAACGAATTATAGCGTAAGCAGGAATCTTACTCATGACGCCGGCAATAAGCGCTGCCGAACCGGGATGAGCGAAGTTATATGCATCGGGCTGCCAGCCATGCAGCGGGAACAGCGCCATTTTGATGCCAAAACCAATAAACAAACAGGCCACAGCCAAAGCAAACGGTGGTGAACTGAGATAAGGCATAATCCTTTCACCTAAATCTGCCATATTTAAGGTGCCTGTCATCGCATACAGGTAGGCGACTGCAACTAAGTATAAGGAAGCGCCAATTGTACCGATTAGCATATATCGGAAGGCCGCCAACATAGATTTTTTACCACCAATAGCAATCAGCCCGTAACCAGCTAGGGACATGACTTCCAGATAAACATACAGGTTAAAAACATCACCGGTGATTACCATACCGCAAAGGCCGACTGTTAAAAGTCCATACAGTGTATAATAACCGCCAATATGCAACCAATCCTCTTTGCGAACGAAAGGCTTGCTGTAAACTGCGACCATCAGCGAAATAAATGTAATCAGTACCGCCATCACCGCACTTAAAGGATCGATAACAAATTCAATGCCCAGTGGCGGTGCCCAGTTGCCCATCCAATAATGGATAGCCTTGCCATTATTGGCAATCGTCTGATGCAACACCTGCAGGGAACAAGCAAGAGACCCGGCGATCGAGCCGATCACAAGCCAGGAGCCAAGATTTTTATTAAGCCTACTAAACAACAGACAAAGCAACGCCGCCGTTAAGGGTAGCAAGACAATCAGTACAGGACAATGCTGAATCATTTGCTTGCCCTCCTTATAACTTCAAGCTCTTCGATTGAACCATAGACTTCTTTAATTCGCATTAACAAGGCAATTGCAACGCCTGTGGTACCTAAACTGACAACGATTGCCGTCAGCATTAGGCAATGCGGTAGAGGATTGATATATGCAGCAGCATCTGTAAAGTTAGGATCAAAAACAGGAATCATGGCGCCCTCTTTTTGTGCAAGGCATAAGAAAAAGAAAATGACAGCGACCTGCATAACGTTCATTGCCATCAGTTTTTTCATGTAATTTTTGCTTAAAACCATGCCATATACACCCAAAAAGAATAGAATCATGACCAGCGTATAAATACCTTTCGTCTGTAAAAACTCATTTAGTGCTTCCATTTTCGTCCCCCCTTTCCACCACAGCATCCAGAATATTAATAATCGTCATCATAACACAAGTCGTTACGCCAATCTCGATTAGTAAAATTCCTAAAGCATGCAATTCATTAGTGTGTTCCGCCTCAAACGGCAGATAGCTGTAATCAAGGAACTGCCCACCGTTTAGCAGAGTCATCCAACCGGTTGCCGTATAAATAAAGGTTCCCACCCCAGCTAGAACCAACGAATTAGTAACTGAAATATTAAAAGTGGTCTGCGATCCCATGATGAGCCGTGAGAGCACCACGCCTATGGACAGCAACGCGCCGGCTTGAAAGCCACCGCCAGGTCCGGCTTCACCGAAAATCAGAACATATACACCATAGACCAGAGAAAACGGCACAATAATTCGAAAAGCCGTATCTATGACTATACCGCCAAACGGTTTTTTCATGCGTCCTCATCCCCCTTTTCCGGTCTGCGCCCAATCGTATTGCTACTCAGGAGCATTACGACAGTCAATCCTGCCAAGAACATGACCGTAGTTTCCCACATTGTATCGAAGCCCCTGTAATCAGCCAGCAGGCCGGTAACGATATTGGGAGAACCTGTATCCTGCACACTGCGCTCGATATAAGTGGGCGTAACATGCTGGTTAGGGGCAGAATTCATGTCCCCGACAAACGGCAGATAAGTAACAAACGAACAGAACATACCTGTAATAACTGCCAGTAAAACCGTAACCAAACCACGCATTATTTACACCACCTGTCTATTTTCTTCAGCGACGCTACAAAATAGATCGTTGAGATAGTACCAATAACCGCTTCCGTAAAAGCCACGTCCGGGGCCCCCATCATCAGATAGAGTAAAACAGCGCAGAAACTGAAAGCACTATAAATTACAGCGGCGCAAAGAATATCTTTGCAGAAAATGACACAAACCGTAGTAATAATAAGAAAAACCAGCAATATCGCTTCAATGAGGTAGATCTGCATTATTTTTCTCCTCCTTTGCGTCTTCTTCTACTGTCCAGACAGCGTGCCCAGATTTATATGCTGCCTTACTTAGGATGTGCGTACCAATCGGATTGCCCAACACAATCAGAAACGAGATCAAAAACAACTTCACAGACACAATTGTCATGCCTTCATAAATCATCAGTCCAAGGAAAGATAACATGATTCCCAGCGTTTCACTATTTCCTGAAGCATGTAGGCGGCAATAAAAATCTGGCAACCGTAGCATACCGATGGCCGATGCCATGAAAAAGAAACTTCCGCCGGCCAAGAATATCGCAGCAGTAAACTCTTGTACAGTAAGATCAAAAATCATACGTCCTTACCTCCCAGATATTTTGCTATGATAACCGAACCAACAAAACCCAAAATAGCATAAGAAAGAGCTATATCAACATACATTTCCGGGCGTCCGTCAAGATAGCCGAACAAAATTACCAGAAGAATCGTAGAAGTACCGGTAACACCCAAACCATTCATTCTGTCGTAGACCGTTGGTCCTTGGAAGATGCGTTGCAGCATCATACCGACAACGGCTATTAGACTCAACATTATTACAATAATCATATAATGCATCTGCTACTCTCCCTTCAGAACCATAAATTCAAACTTCTCGCCGAATAGTTCTGCCACCTTCCGCTGCATACTGCCGTTTAACAGACCCTCGGCAGAGCCCTCGGTCAAAGCATGCACTTCGTAAACGCCGTTCGTGGTTACATTCATCGTTACCGTTCCCGGCGTTAGTGTAATCGAGTTCGCCAATACTACAACAACCATTGGATTGTCCGCTTTGAAAACGAACCGTACTACCTGCGGCTCAATCCGCAGCTCCGGGCGTATCGTTGCCTTCACAACTTCGAGATTGGCGAGTACCAGTTCCTTTAACAACCATAGTACATAGCAAAAAGCCGCCAGGGGCGATACCCCAAACGCAAAATATTTTTTACTTCCATCAGCGTTAGGTAAAAGCAATAGCGGATAACAGAGCCAGGCAACAATAGCGCTGGTTATAATTCCATAAGTCACAAATTTGATCTGCAGGTCGCCCGACAACGCCAACCAGAAGACAAGCATAATTAATGTCAAACTTACCAAATGCGTCACCGGAGAGCCAACTATCGTCCGGTCTTTTAAAATGCTTTCTTCCCCGCCCATTCACACGTTCGGTTCGGTTGCAAAGCATCGGAAACAGAACCTCCTGAGACACTGATCTGCCATTTAGTGTTACAGTATCCCTGACAAAAATAAAGTCTTACCCTTATTCTATCTTTTTATTCTTAAAATAATATTAGACAAAACTTACATAAATCCTGCTATTTTTTATACAATATCAGGATTTTTTCTTCTTGCGATTAATCCTTATAGTATTATTTCTTTAAATCTGCAATTCTCTGCCGCCAGAACTCTGTCGGCGATCCTCGCCCCCCGCTCAACGTCGGCGGTAAAACAAATTTCTAGACTGCCGCTTTTTTCTGTGCTTAGCAAATCTGCCACAGCTAAAACTTTTTTTGTATCCTGCGCCGTGGCTTCTGCCGGATCAATAACTGTGACACCGCTACCAAATTCAGCCTCAATCTCTTTTTGAATAAAAGGATAGTGCGTACAAGATAAAATCAAAGTGTCAATGCCGGCCTCACGCAAAGGTGCGGCATATTCAGCGACAGCTGCTTGAACCGCAATACTTCCGAACTGTTCACCTTCTATCAGCGGCACAAATTTAGGGCATGCTTGCGGATAAACAACAGCCTTAGCATCAGTTGCCAAAATAGCAGCTTTATGAGCACCGCTGTTAATTGTAAATTCCGTAGCAAAAACGCCGATTCTTTTGTTTTTACTGGCTTTCAAAAGCAGCTCAGCGCCTTTTGACATCCCAACAATCTCAAAAGGATGCCCGCCTTTTAAAGTTTCTACGCCTAAAACCGTCAGAGTATTGCAGGCAATAACCACCAGCTTCACTCCACGTCCGGCCAAATAATCGATAATCTCACCCACAAAGCGGCGTACCTCGGCTTCACTACGCGTTCCGTAGGGGGTCCGCGCCGTATCGCCAACGTAAATAAAATCCTCCTGCGGCATTGCCGCATGCAGGCATTTTAAAACAGATAAGCCACCGACCCCGGAATCAAGAACTCCTATAGGTGCGTTTTTTTGCATAACGATCTCTCCAATCCCAAGTTTCTGAGTCATCAAGTATTATTGCAACTATTTATATTATAGTACTTTTTTCTAAAAATAGCACACTATATCTACAAATAATTATGTGTTACAATAGGAGCAACCTAGAAATATAAATCTTCATCAAAGGATGTGCGTAATTTGAACGACCCCACCATCAATTATTATAGCTGGCGCCGCTTTTGGGCGCGGATGTTTGATTACTTTTTTATTGGCTTTCTCTTTCTGCTCCTAAGCCGCAATTCCATTTTTGCCCTCAAAAACATTTTTCTTTATACAGCATTGCAACTGATCGTTGTCATCAGTGCCGAAGCTTTTCTGCTGGCACGGACGGGCACCACTGTGGGGAAAAAATTTTTAGGACTACGGGTTGTTTCAGCGACGGCGCCGCTTGATTTCAATTTGGCTTGGAAGCGAACTTTCTGGGCTTATGTTAAAGGACTTTGGTTGGGCATCCCAGTCATGATGTTCGTTCCGGCTTGGTTCGCGCGGAAGGTCTTGCATGATAGCGGCAGTACGATCTGGGATCAGGCCTGCGGCACTCATATAGAAGCCGAGGAAATCGGGCGTTTGCGTTATTTGCTATTCGCCATTGTCTTTTTTATGCTTTTTGCCGCCATTGGTAATTATGAGCAGTTTCTGCAAACTCTTTCAGGCAATACACAACCTTAAAGCAAGTAAAAATCCCCGTACTTGATGACCAAGTATGGGGATTTTTACTTGCTGCTTCTAATGTAACTCTATTTAGCTGTCAAACCGCCGTCGACAGGAATTATACTACCAGTCATAAAACCATTGGCCGGCGACAATACCGAGCAGATTACATGAGCGATCTCTGCCGGCTTTCCTACCCGTTCCAGCGGATATTCTTGCTGTATATCCTCCAAAGTGTAGCTGCCTTCGGCCAGCTGAAGTTGCTGCTCCAGTAGCGGCGTCGCCACATCAGCGGGGCAAATACAGTTAACTCGCACCTGCGGCGCCAGATCAAGAGCCAGCGCTTTGGTAAAGGCTACTACCGCACCTTTAGATGCACAATAAAGCGGACAGCCATAGTTGCCGTTTATTCCGGCATCGGACGCAATATTGACGATCCCGCCCCCCTCCTGCGGTAAAAGTGCCAACATAGCCTGAGTCAAAAAAATCGTACCTTTAACATTAGTATCCATAATCTCAAAAAACTCTTTTTCTGTAATATTTTCTAGCCGCTGCTCTTTATATATTCCCGCTGCATTGACGATAAAATCAAGACTTCTGCGCTGTTGGCGTACATTCTGCGCCGCCCGACGGCAGTCCTCGATATTCTTCACATCACCTTGCATATAATGTGCTTTGCCGTAAGCACCTAACTCTCTCTCTACTTTCGTTCCCTTTTCGGCGTCACGTCCCAAAAGCCATACTTCGGCTCCATCTTTCAACAGTAGCTCCGCTACTGCTTTGCCAATTCCCGATGTACCACCGCTGATAAATACAACCTTCCCTTCGCAGCCGTAATTCATTTATTCGCCTCTCCTTCCTTCAGTGCCTGTGGCAACGTCATGACTATTGTGGTCGTTTCTCCGGGAATACTCGTCATTTCCAGCCCTATTCCATGCCTTTCACTAATCTGCTTTGAAATTGCAAGACCTAGCCCACTACCACTCTTATTACTCTCGCCGCGCGTTTTATAGAATCTATCAAAAACATGGGGCAGGTCAGCCTGTTTTACTCCACAACCATGATCCGTTACCGTCAATCTGTTTCCTAATAGCCTCACTTCTATCTGTCCGTGTTCCTGCGAAAATTTGATACTGTTATCCAAAAAAACCAGTAACATCTGTCGCAGACGGCCATAATCTCCCTTCAACAGATATACAGAGCTGTCTAGTGACAGCTTAATTTCGATCCTTTTCTGCTGTTCCAGACGCATACTGCTACGTACAGCGTCCTGTACCACATCGCACAGATTCAGCACTTCTTTTTCAATAGGGAAATCCAAATTTTGCAGGCGCGACAGATCCAGAAGGTCATTTATCAGACGTTGTAAAAACAAAGTTTCCTTCAACATTTGGTGATGGTACTCCTCCACAGCCTGCGGCTCGGTAACAATCTTATCACATAAAGCATCCAAGGACCCGCGAATAACTGTTACCGGCGTCCGTAGCTCATGTGAAATATTAGCAATAAAGTCGCGACGTAGCTGCTCCAGTTTTTTCCCGGCCTGATCGGCTTCCAAAAGGCGTCCGCCCAGTACATCCAAGGTTCGAGCCAATTCCCCGATTTCATCTTGCTGCTCGATATTGCAACGTTCGGTATAATCGTGTTCTGCCATCCTTTCCGCAACAAGTCGCATTTTGTTGAGAGGCTTGGTAAATTTCCACGAAAATAACATGCTCAGCACAAAAACCAAAATCATCGCAACGACACAAGATAAAATTAGAATTCTGATTCCCTCCCAGGCTGCCTCGCGCATACCCTGTACCGGAGAATGCAGCATCACTACAGCCCTCGTGTTTCCATCCGCATCACTGACAGGGACACCTACAGTAACCACGAGTTCACCCAGTACCGGATTGAATTCTTCCAGTACAAAATTCTGCCCCTTAAAGCCCTGTTCCAGACCTTTTTTTATTTCCGGTGATAAAGAATTGTAATCAAAATCGCTTTCCGTCTCCGGCAGATTCTCCTGTTGCTGACGCATAATCATCCGCCGTTCGTGCTGCCTAGAATGATGCGGCGACCTGGTATCGGCACTAGGTTTTTCTTCTAAGTGCATTTTTATATTTT
>CAYVGQ010000008.1:14251-14521 GCA_964450295.1 uncultured Phascolarctobacterium sp.
CATACGTTTTCCATAGTAATCTTGTCAATATAGCGAATGAAACGGTTACTACCGATCCCCCCGTAGCGTTGCTGCAGCTGCGTCATATTATCCTGTAGAACTTCGGCTATTTTAGTAGCCCGCACCTGCATTTCTTGTTTTTTAATATCCAGCGTGTGCTTGCCGAAAAAATGCCTGAATGTGCCACCTACAACCAAAGCAAATATCATAAGCACCACCGCAAAATATAAAGTCAACTTCCATGCAATTTTATTACGCATGATCTTTCTC
>CAYVGQ010000009.1:0-6025 GCA_964450295.1 uncultured Phascolarctobacterium sp.
AATGAAACCATTCAGAATGTCTTTGTCGATCTGCAGTTTTCCGGGGTTGAGTCTGCAACAGCAGTTTTGTTGCAAGCAAAAATACCCGCTCTGAGCGAGAACCTCTCGGCAGTGCTACAGGGTTCTTCTGCTGACGCTTCTGATTGGGCCGGTGGAGTGTTGCGTCGTCTGGTTAGAGAACAGATTGAGCGGACGTTGCCGGAATTCCGGGCTGCAGTTGATTTGGTGCGTGAAGATCAAAGGACTGTAGTCCAAATTGTGATTTATCCGGTTGGGCAATTAGTGCAGAAGATAGATTATGAGATGGTTTCGCAGTCGATACCCAATTTGCTGTTGTTAAATATTAAACAGCGTTATGAGCAGAAAACTCAGGCTATCAGAGGCTTGCCGGTGGCTTATGTCAGCAAGCATAAAGACGAACTGCAGCAACAACTGCTAGAGCAACTGAGCTGCGAGCCGGAAGTTCTGCAGTACAATTTACAGCCCGAGGTCATGCTGACACCGGGAGTCAATTCCGGAGTTAGCATCAGACTGGAGTCTGGTGAATATAAGATCTGGTTTGAGGGTTATGGCGATATCGGCCGGGACGAGAATAATATCTCCGGACGTGCTCACTTTGGTAAATTTGTTTCTAAACGTGATGAAGTATTTGGTGAAATTGGTGTTGTATTGGATGAAGTTCACTGGAATTTTTCAGCCGGCTACGCCTTGCATCACGGTAAAACTACTTTAAGCTATATGCGACGCAGTCCGAGTGGCGAAAATGTTTATCGCTTGGAGCAGGCTATTGCGCCTAAATGGCGTTTGCGTGCAGAATATTTTTCGGCTGATGATACAACAGAAATCGGTGTGCGCTACCGTATTCATGAATTCCTGAGTGCTGAATATGTCTATTCGAGTGATAAGTCTTATTTTAGGATAGTCGGAAATTTGTGATAAAGGTTGAAAGATGAAGTTTTGACTGATATAATTATTTAGAATAATTAATAATGAAAGCAGGTATTTTTATTATGATGCAGAAATTACGTAATCCTAAAAATGTTAAAATGATTTCTTTATTTGTGGCGGCGATTTTTGTTTTGGGCTGTTTTGGCATTACTTTAACGCAGAGCGGCGTAAATAGTGTAGCGTCAGCTGCTTCCAGCGAGTCGGCTATTGGCGTTATAAATTATCAGATGCTGCTTTCGCAGATTCCCGACCTGCAGACTATACAGACATCTATGCAGCAGGAAATTGATAGTGCACAAAAAGATTTTGAAGAAAAAAGCAAAACAATGAATGATACTGAAAAACAACGTTATTATCAGCAGCTCCAGGAGCGTCTTTCTAATAAAGAAAAAGAGTTGATGGATCCGGTATACAAAAAAATTGAAACAACCATCAAAAAAATAGCTGATAAAAAAGGTTTATCCGTAGTTGTTGATAAAAATACCGTTATATACGGTGGTCTCGATATTACTGACGAGGTATCCAAGGCTTTGCAAAGCGGTAAATAATATCGACGAGGCCCTTTCTTTAAAGGGCCTTGTTTCTGTTTAAACTGCAGGAGGTAAAGTATGCGCTGGTTAACACCAATAATTTTGATAGTCGTATTACTTACAGCCGCCTGTGGTCACGATCCGGGTGGCAGAGATAAAATAGCTGTTATTGACTGGGATAGAGCCGTAAATGTGCATCCGCAACAAGCGGCATTAAAACAGGGTGAGGCGGAACTGCAGAAGTTATTGCTTTATCGTGAGCAGCAGACAGAAATGGCTAAAACTCAACTTGCCGGATTGAAGCGTCTGCAGCAACTTAAACAAAACAGTAAAGCAAATTTTTTAGACGCTGA
Source organism: uncultured Phascolarctobacterium sp. (assembly GCA_964450295.1). GTDB lineage: Bacteria > Bacillota > Negativicutes > Acidaminococcales > Acidaminococcaceae > Phascolarctobacterium. The sequence goes on from CAYVGQ010000009.1 coordinate 1,832, forward strand.
TTTTCAAACGCAGATGTATGCAGCGGAAGAACAAGAAAGAAAAAAACTTTTGGATGCTTATGACGAGGCTGCAAAGGATGCGGAAGCTGCTTTAGCTACGCAGGAAAAAGAATTGGAAGATGCTTACCAGTTAAAAATACTGAATCTGCGTCTGCGCTTGGAAGCAATTAAAATGCGCCCGCAGGAACGAGATCTTGTACAGGCGGAGTTAGACCAGGTACAGTCTGAACGAGAGCAGCAAAGGCAGCAGATTTTAGCAGCAAAAAACCATATTATCGGCGTAAAAATGAAGCCTTTGCTAATGGCAACTCAGGAAAGACTAAAGCTGCATGCCGCGGAGCTACAGCAGAAGATGCACGACGATATAGCAGTGTTGCTGGCTAAAGATCAAGGTGCTTTGAGCGAAGCACCGCGAGCGCTGACTGATGCCTTGGCGGCCATTGATAAGCAGGCTGATAAATTACAGGAAAGTAATGAAAAAATTAAAGAAACCATACGTAAAGATATTGAGAGCAATGTTATCAAGCTTACACATGAACGAAAATATACAATAGTTTTTCGTAATGTTAAAGTGAATATCAAAGCTGACGATATTACTGAAGATGTTGTCAAAGCTTTGCAGAATCTAAAATAACAGGGGCGATAAATATGAAAAAACAATTAGTAACAGGTCTAATAGTAGCAGTGGCAATCCTTTCTTTTGGCTGCAGCGGACGTAATGCTGAATTTGGTGTAGTCGATATGAAAGCGGTTGAGAGCAAGGCAGAAGTGGTTAAAACTGTAAAGGAAGAAGTTTCCACTAAAGGAAAAAATTTGCAGGAAGAAATGGAAAAAGAAATGGCCGGAAAGTCGGAGGAAGAACAAAAAAAAGTTCTTGAAGATAAAACTGCAGAAATGCAATTGATTCAGTCAGAGGCCCAAAATAAGCTAAAAGCAAGCCTGGATTCCGCATTAAATGCAGTGGCTAAAGAAAAAGGACTGGGCGCTGTGCTCGTTAAAGAGGCTGTACCTCAAGGCGGTGTAGATGTTACTGATGCCGTGATTGAGAAAATGAAATAAAAGTTGGCGGGCGGCCGGTCTGCCCGCTTTTTTATCAAACCGGGAGGCAGAGTTTATGGAAAAGAATTTAAAGGAATTGGCAGAATATTTGCATGGGACATTGGAAAATGAGGATGCCGGTTTAAAAATTACAGGCGTTAACGGCTTGGTAGAAGCTGGTCCACAGGATATTTCTTTTGCCGTACCGCCTCATGTTGAACATTGTCATTTGAGCAAAGCGGGAGTCATGGTTTTAGCACCGGAAGATCCGGCATTAGACAGACCTGTTATCAGAGTTGCTGATCCAAGAGCTGCGTTTGCATCACTGCTAGAGCTTTTCCGTGGCAGAGAAGAAGTGGCAAGAGTTATTAGTCCTTTGGCAGCAGTGGCTGCCAGTGCAAAAATCGGTAAAAATGTTGCGATTCAGGCATTTGCTGTTATAGAAGAGGATGTTGAAATCGGCGATGGCTGTATTATTTATCCCCATGTTTATGTTGGAAAACATGTAAAAGTTGGGCAAGACTGTATTTTTTATCCGCAGGTTACAATCAGAGAAAACTGTGTGCTTGGTAATAAAGTTGTTTTACAGTCAGGTTGCGTTATCGGCGGCGATGGTTTTGGCTATATAACAGACAAAAAAACAGGACGGCATAGCAGCGTCTTGCAGGCGGGCAATGTTGTTTTGGAAGATGAAGTTGAAATTGGCAATAATACCTGTATTGATCGAGCTACTGCAGGCAGTACGATTGTTGGTGCAGGTAGTAAAATAGATAATTTAGTGCATTTGGGACACAATGATGTATTAGGTAAAAATTGTCTGGTTGTCGCTCATGTTGGAATCAGTGGCAGCGTAACTGTCGGTGATAATGTTACTTTTGCCGGACAAGTAGGTACTGTGGGACATATTACGATTGGTGACAATTGCGTATTTGCGGGGAAAACCGGTATTACCAATAATGTACCGGCGAATTCTTTCTGTGCAGGATTCCCGGCGCGCTCACATAAAGATTGGCTTAAACAGGAGGCGAATCTGCGTAAAATTGGTGATTTGCTGAAAAAGGTTAAAAACTTGGAAGCAACAGTTGCTAAATTAGATAAATAAGAAAAAGGCGGTGTGCAAACAGTGCTTGCTTATTATATTGTGAAATTTTTTAGCTGGCTGATGTGTGTAACGCCGAGATGGTTTCGCAATTTTACTGCGAGCTTTTTAGGCGGTATTGCTGTTATAGCTACTCCTAAATGGCGTTTGCAGATGGCTGCGGCCAATATACGGGAATGTTTAGGTGTAGAAGTAGCCAGAGCGAATGAAATTGCTGAACAAAGTTTGCGCAGGTTTGGCAGAATGATAGTGGAAGTTATGCGTTTTCCTTTGCTGCATGAGGATAATCTGGACAAATTGGTAAAGGTTGAAGGTCTGGAATATTTAGAAGCGGCATATCGACAAGATAAAGGGGTAATAGTGGCTACCGGACATTTTGGTAACTGGGAGTTGCTTGGCGCAACAATTGCACTTCATGGTTATCCCCTGCTATCGATAACCAGAAAACAAAACAATAAATATATGGACCGTTTTATTAATGAATATCGAGAAATGGTCGGGCAGAAAGTTGCTTATAATCGCGGTAGTCATGGATTACTGGCGATCAGCAGAATTTTGAAGGGGAAAAAACTATTGGGTATTTTGTATGATCAGGATACCAATGATGATGGTGTAGAAATAGATTTCTTCGGTAAAGACTCTATTATTCCTTTAGGGGCTGCCGCCTTGTCTCGCTTGTACGGCTCACCTATTTTACCGGCTTTTCCGCACAATAATAGTGATGGCACATGCACAGTTAAGATTTATCCGCCCTTATATACTCCTAAAACTAAAAATAAAGAACAGGATTTTTATACCGTCACAAGAGAACTGGTGATTATTTTGGAGCAGGAAATAATCAGTAATCCGGAAATGTGGTTTTGGGCACATGATCGCTGGAAGGATGGGCGGGAGCGATTCGCAACAAAGAAATAATGGGAAAGGCGGGAGAAAAATTTGGAAAATATGATGCAGCAAACACTTGCTGTTCCGGTTAAATACTCCGGCATAGGTTTGCATTCGGGTAAAGACGTCACTATGCAACTACTGCCGGGTGCAGAAAATACGGGGATTATTTTTGTACGTACCGATTTGCCCGGAAGACCGGAGATTCCTGCGCTGGCTGAGAATGTCAGTTCCACTGTTAGGGCTACTACTATTAGTGCTAATGGAGCGGAAGTATTTACGGTAGAACATTTGATGGCCTCGTTGTCGATGATGGGTATTGATAACTGCCGTATTGAGATGTCTTCGCCTGAACCACCGGTAGCTGACGGTAGTGCTTCGGTTTTTTGCAATCAGATTTTGCAGGCCGGAAGAAGACAACAGCAGGCTGAAAGAAGTGTTTATGCCGTGGACAGAGCTTTTTCTGTTTACGAAGCTGATAAATACATTACTATACAACCTTATGATGGTTACAGAATTTCATTTATTTCTGTTAATTCTCACCCGGCTCTGGGCACGCAGTTTTTTGATATTGATTTGACAGAAGAAAACTTCCTTTGCGAGATCGCAGCGGCAAGAACAGTAGGATTTATGCATGAGATTAAGCAGCTGCAGCAAATGGGCTTGGGTCTGGGTGGCAGCGTTGAAAATGTTGTGATTTTTGATAATGATAAAATTCTTTCAAAAACACGTTTTGATGATGAACTTATCAGACATAAGATTCTGGATGTGATTGGCGATTTATATTTGCTGGGACATCTACGCGGCCATATTATTGCCGTAAAATCTGGACATGCATTTAATTCCTGTTTAGCTAAGAAAATTCAGGCATACAGAACAAGGGAGGCAAAACAATGATTACTTTAGATGCAATTGAAATTCAAAAAATTATTCCTCATCGTTATCCTATGTTGCTTGTTGACCGTATTTTAGATCTTGAGCCGATGAAAAGAGCTGTTGGTGTTAAAAATATTACTATGAATGAACTGCAGTTTTTGGGCCATTTCCCTGAGGAACCGATTATGCCAGGCGTACTTTTGATTGAAGCTATGGCCCAGGTTGGCGGAGTAGCGATGCTCTATCCTGAAGAAAATCGCGGCAAGATTGCGGTTTTTGGGAAAATTGATAATGTA
>CAYVGQ010000009.1:6035-13683 GCA_964450295.1 uncultured Phascolarctobacterium sp.
CCGTCAGGTAGTACCGGGGGATCAGGTTATTACTACTCCAGAGGTAGTAAAGATACGTGGTAATATGGGGCTCATCCACTGTGAAGGTAAAGTAGATGAACAGGTTGCCTGTGAATGTGACTGCACTTTTGCGATTATTGATCCTAAAACCTCTGACAAATGAAAAGACGCCATAAACTATAGAGATACAGCGAAAAAAAGAGTTTAAAGATTGTAATTCGATAAAACAACCGAATTTGGCGTGCGAAAAATTTTAGCTGATATCGAGTATAGTAATATATTGTAAAGCTGTTTAATTGTTTGATTAAAATTGAGGAGTGAAGGAAATGAGTTCGGTTGTTATTCCTATGCCTAAAATCCACGAAACAGCGATAATACACCCTAACGCTGTTTTAGGAAAAAATGTTGAGATAGGACCTTATGCTGTTATTGATGAAGATGTAGTGATTGGCGATAACTGTAAAATAGGGGCTCATGCTGTGATTCACAAATATACTACAGTGGGCAAAGATTGCAGGTTTTTCCCCGGTTGTTCTATTGGCGCGGAACCTCAGGATTTAAAATTTGAAAATGAAAAAAGTTCAACGGTCATCGGTGATGGTTGTGTGTTTCGTGAATGTACTACCGTTAACAGAGCTACCGGAAAAGGTAATAAGACCATTATCGGCAACAATATCTTAATGATGGCCTATACGCATATCGCTCATAATTGCATTGTGGGCAACAATGTCATTATGTCTAATGTTGCTACTTTAGCCGGCCATGTTATTGTGGAAGATAGAGCGGTTATCGGTGGTTTGTCGGCAGTGCACCAGTTTTGTAAGATCGGACGTAACGCCATGATAGGCGGAATGGCACGCGTTGCGCAGGATGTACCTCCGTTTATGATTGTTGCCGGAGATCCGGCTTTTGTATCAGGCTTGAATAGTGTTGGGCTGGCCAGAGCCGGCATGCCTCAGGAAATTCGTAGCCAGTTGAAAAAAGCATTCAGGATTCTTTATCGTTCAGGATTACCGCTACAAGAAGCAGTGGCGACAATGGAGCAGGATTTGGATAGCAGTGAACCGGTAGAGCATTTAATGCGTTTTTTGCGTAATGTAGAACGCGGTATTATTCGTACCCGCAGAGATTAAGGTGGTGACCTGATGGAAACTTTAGGCTTGTTGTCGGGTGTTGGGCATTTACCGGTAGATGTGGCTTTATCCGCTAAAGCAATGGGCTACAGAGTCGTTGCAATAGGTGTGATTCCTGATATAGACTCCGAGTTATCTGCAGCGGTTGATGCTTATTATGAGATCCATATAGGAAAATTTGGTAAGATTATCAGTACGCTGAAAAAAAATGATGTTCAAACAGTGACAATGATAGGCAAAGTTACAAAAGAACTATTATATAAGGCAGGGGCAGTAGTACCTGATCTTAGAGCTATTAAAATTCTGGCTTCACTTCCTGATCGTAAGGATGATACCATCATGAACGCAATTGTTAAGGAGCTTGAGGGCGAAGGCATTAAAGTTTTGGATCAAACCCTTTTGATTCAGCCACTATTGCCGGCGCCCGGTGTGCTGACAAAAAGAAAGCCGACAGAAGCGGAATTGGCCGACATGGAGTTTGGCTTCTCCATGGCTAAAGAAATCGGCAGGCTTGATATAGGTCAGACCGTCGTCGTTAAAGATAGAGCGTTGATGGCGGTGGAAGCTATTGAAGGTACTGATGCCTGCATTCTGCGCGGCGGAACTTTAGGCAAAGGCGTTATTGTTGCTAAAACCGCTAAACCGGCACAGGATAATCGTTTTGATATGCCGGGAGTTGGAACAAAAACTTTAGAATCGATGATTGCGGCAGGCGCTACGGGAATTATTATCGAAGCAGGCAGAACGTTGCTGGTGGATCGAGAAAAAACATTAGCGTTAGCTGATGCGCACAATATTACTATTGTAGTTAGATAAAATAAAAAAAATGCTATTTATGCAGGCTGGGCGATACGTTCAGTCTGTTTTTGTGTTATAATATAAAATGAATTGTTATGTAATAAAATAATCAAAACAAAATGTTTTAATGACTTTTATTAGCTGGAAGGGAGCACTTATGGTCAGAATATTGATTTCTGCCGGAGAAGCTTCGGGAGATATACATGCCGCGGCAGTAACGCGTGAACTGAAGAAAATAGATTCGTCCATCGAGGTGTTTGGAATGGGCGGCGATTATTTGCGTGAAGCTGGCGGAGAAGTGCTGTTTGATATTAAAGAACATGGAGTTATGGGATTTGCAGAGGTTATTTTTAAATTGCCGGCGCTCTTTAAATTAAAAAAAGCTTTTGCCGGAGTAATGAATGAGCGCAAACCGGATTGCTTGGTGGTTGTTGATTATCCCGGCTTTAATATGCGTCTGGCTAAACTGGCAAAAGAAAAAGGGATTCCGATAGTGTCCTATATCAGTCCGTCTGCTTGGGCTTGGCACAAGAGCCGCGCTAAAAGCGTGGCCGCTATTGTCAATAAGGTTGCGGCCATTTTCCCGTTTGAATATGAAGTGTACAAAGAAGCCGGTGCTGATACTGAGTTTGTCGGTCATCCACTGGTTGATATTGTAAAACCGAGTTTAAGCAAAGCTGAAGCATGGGCTAAAGCCGGTAAAAACGAAGGGCGAAATTTGATTTTACTGATGCCAGGCAGCAGACTGATGGAAATTCAAAAAATGTTGCCGACTATATTGCAGGCGGTAAAGTTGATCCTGCAAAAGCAACCGAATACAGATTTTACAATGCCCAGAGCTAAAACGATTCCTTTGGAAATGCTGGAGCAAATGGTGCGAGAAGCCGGAGTTCCGGTCAAAATAATAGAAGGTAATAATTATGATGTTATGTTCAGTGCTGATTTGGCATTGGCCACTAGCGGCACGGTAACCCTGGAAGCAGCGCTTTGCGGTTTGGGATCAGTAATTGTGTATAAAACTTCACCGATTACGGCTTTTATTGCCCGCAGGGTTATTAATATTCCTGACATAGGTTTGCCGAACATTGTTGCGGGTAAACATATTCTGCCGGAATTGCTACAGGAAGAATTTACCTCGGAACGATTATGCGAAGAAGCTTTAAAGCTGTTGGAACCGGAACGTAATTTACAGATGAAAAAAGATTTGGCGTACGTTAAAGAACGTTTGGGAGCCCCAGGGGCTGTACATAGAGTTGCGGAACTGGTTCTGCGCATTGCTGAGGAGAAATAATGACACTATATTTACGAATTTTAAGTTATATAAAACCATATCTGCCTCGATTAATTTTTGCTATGATCTGTACTATTATGGCGGCTGCCGGCAATTTATATATTCCGTGGATTATCAAAGAGATGATCGATCAGGTGTTGGCCGAAAAGAATGGCGACCTGCTGGATTGGATTGCACTTAGCATTATTGCTATTTTTATTGTGCGCGGTTGTTTTTGGTATGGTCAAAACTATTTGATGAGTTATGTAGGACAAAGGGTAATTATCGATATCCGCGCTGCTGTTTTTAAAAAACTGCAAAGGCTTAGCGTATCTTTTTATGATAAAAACAAAACCGGCACAATTATGAGTTATGTTACCAACGATGTTAATGCACTGCAGTCCGCAATGGTGGATAATACTATCGAAATGATTACTGAAGGATTCATACTTATTGGTTCGGTGGTTGCTATGGTTTATTTGGATTGGCGGCTGACTCTTTTTACGGTATGTACTTTCCCGGCAGTGTTATGGTTCATGGAATTTTTTGGCAAGAAGATCCGCAGAACGGGAGGGCGCATTCAGGAGTGTACGGCGGATATTACTTCCGTATTACAGGAGTCGGTAGCGTCAGCCCGCGTCATAAAATCTTTTGTGCGCGAAGATTATGAAGTTGGCCGTTTTGAAGTTGAAAATAAAGCGAATTTCCGAGCTAATATGAAAAATGCTCAGCTGATGGCGACTTTAACGCCGGTGGTAGAGCTTGTTGCCGCAATTGGTGTAACAATGATTATTTGGTACGGTGGTAATAATGTTATTAACGGCACTATTACGGCCGGTTCTTTGGTGGCTTTTTTAACATATGCAGTTAATATTTCTAATCCAATTAAACGGCTAACCAGAGTTAGCGGCAGTATTCAAAAGGCTTTGGCTGCCGCGCAGCGCGTATTTATGATTATTGATATGCCGGAAGAAATTGTAGAAGCACCTAATGCTAAATTGTTGCCGCGGGTTTACGGTAAGGTGGAATTTCAAAATGTCTCTTTTGCTTATAATGATAAAGGTGATGTTATAAAAAATCTTTCATTTACGGTAGAACCCGGCGAAGCGATTGGTATAGTCGGACCTTCTGGTGCGGGAAAGTCTACGATTGCTAATTTGTTGCCGCGATTTTATGATGTTACTGCCGGAGATATTAAAATTGATGGCTGCAGTGTGAAAGAAGTGACGTTAAATTCACTGCGGGAGCAGGTCGGTATAGTTCCCCAAGAGACTATGCTTTTTAATGGCTCAGTCTATAATAATATCTTGTACGGACGTCTAGACGCGACTCAGGAAGAAGTTGAAACGGCCGCCAAAGCAGCTAATGCGCATGATTTTATTATGCAACTTTCGGAGGGCTATGAAACTAAATTAGGCGACCGTGGCGTAAACTTGTCAGGAGGTCAGAGGCAACGCATTGCTATTGCCCGGGCAATATTGAAAAATCCACGCATTTTGGTTTTGGACGAAGCAACTTCGGCATTGGACACCGAAAGCGAGAGGGTTGTGCAGGAAGCGCTCGATCGACTGATGGTAGGCAGAACAGCGTTTGTTATTGCTCATAGATTATCGACAATTAAAAATGCAGATAAGATTTTTGTGCTTGAAAAAGGGACTTTAGTAGAGACCGGAACACATGATGAACTACTTGCCCTTGATGGACTTTATGCGCATTTGTATAAAATTCAGTATCGCAGCAAGGAAGCGAAGTGAGGTAAAATAATGTATATAGTTTATAATTTCCTGGTTTTGTGCGTTTGTTTGTTATTCGTACTGCCTTACTTTTTATATCGCTGCATATGTGAAGCCGGTTTTACAACCAGAATGCGCCAAAGTCTGGGAGGGATTAGGGATGCAGAAATTGCCGCTGTTGCACAGAAGGACTGTATATGGATCCATGGTGCCTCAGTTGGTGAGATAGTTGCTACCAGTCCTTTGGTTAAAGAAATTCGCAAGGCGTATCCTGAAACACCGATCTTGGTGTCGGCCGTTACAGTAGGCGGATATAATATGGCCAAACAAATAATTCAGGAAGCTGACGCCATTATTTATTTTCCTTTAGATTTGCCTTTTGTCTCAGAATCTTTTGTTAAGCGTATCCAACCACGTGTTTTTATGCCGGTGGAAACTGAGTTGTGGCCGAATTTCTTTAGGGCTATTCGTGAACAAAATATCCCTGTGATGATGGTCAATGGGCGTATTTCGGAAAAATCTGTAAAAACATACCGTTATTTATACAGTATTTGGGACGATATGCTAGATACTGTAAGTCGCTTTTGCATGCAGTCCAGTATAGATGCTGATTATATTAGTCACTTGGGGGCCAATCCGCATAAAATATATGTAACCGGTAATACCAAGTTTGACCAAACATACGCTGAAGTGACCCCGGAGGATCTGTCTAAATACAAAAAAGAACTGGGCATTGAAGACGCATATCCTGTCATTGTGGCTGGATCGACTCATCCCAGTGAAGAAAAAGTTTTATTTGATGTTTTTAAAGAAATCATCAATGTTTACCCGGATGCAAGACTGGTGATTGCTCCGCGTAAACCCGGGCGTACTGATGAAATCAGCAAACTGGCTCATCAGTACCATTTGTCAACAGGGTTGCGCTCTAAAATGCTGGAAATTCAGGGTGCAAGACCCAAATATCCGGTGTTATTGATTGATACTATTGGTGAATTAGGACGCATTTATTCTGTTGGCGACGTGGTCTTTGTTGGCGGTTCGTTGATTAAGCACGGCGGGCATAATGTTCTAGAACCGGCAGCACATGCTAAGCCTATTTTAGTTGGACCGAATATGCAAAATTTTAAAGATTCGTACTCTTTATTAAGCAAGGCCGGCGCTTGCAAAATGATCAACAATACTGCCGAGCTTACTAAAGAAATTCTAGATATTGTCGGTAATGACGAAAGACGGGAGCAGATGGGTGCGGCATCCTTAAAGGTAATTAAAGAAAACCGTGGGGCCGCAGTACGCAGCATTGAATACTTGCAGGATTTGTTAACATTAACAACTGTTGACAGCAAGGTAGAAGCAACCTACCCCACCAATATCAGAAATTTACATGATGAAGGTGGCGGACGTTTGCGTCACGGAGATGCTGTGATTCAATATTTGTATCAGTTGGCGCATGGTCCGAACACACCATTTTTTGGTTGGATTTTACTGGCTATTTTGCGCATGTTCTCCTATTTATATGAATTTGGTGTTTGTTGCAAACTGGATTTTTATAAAAAAGGGATTTTAAGACAAAAAAAGCTGAATTGCTGTGTAATTTCTATTGGTAATATCACGGTTGGCGGTACGGGTAAAACACCTACAGCTCAAAAGGTAGCAGTTATTATTAAAAATATGGGCTATCGCGTGGTTATTTTGAATCGTGGCTATCGTTCGCACTGGGACCAGGAGATGGGTGTTGTCAGCGATGGTAAAAAGATTTTCATGACTGCTTATGAGGCCGGCGACGAAGCCTATTTGATGGCGAAAACCTTGCCCGGGGTTCCGGTAATTATAGGTAAAAACAGAGCGTTGACCGGGAATTTTGCCGTAGATAAATTGAATGCTGAAGTTATTATTATGGATGATGGTTATCAGCACTGGCATTTGTTCCGTGATTTAGATGTCGTGCTTGTTGATACTTTTAATATGTTCGGTAATGGTTGCCTGCTACCGCGCGGTACGCTACGCGAACCATTAAATCATCTGAATCGTGCGGGTCTTTTCTTGTTGACGAAGACTGATCAAAGTTCGAAATTCGGTCGACAGGAACTGCGTGATACCCTGGCTAAATATAATGGACGAGCACCTATTATTGAAAGCGTCCATAATCCGAAAAATTTTGTTGAAATCGCTGACTGGTACAAAGGTATTCATGAAAATGTTAAGGATTTATCTGAATTGCAGGGGAAAAAGATTATGGTTTTTTCGGCAATCGGCAATCCGTCGTCTTTTGAACAAACTTTAGCCAGTATAGGTATTGAGATTATTGAAGCGATTCGTTATCCTGACCATCATGATTATGGAATGCTGGAAATGCAGTATATCAGCGAGAGGGCGATTAGCAAGGAAGTCGTGGCTATGGTCACTACCGGTAAGGATGCTGTAAAAATACCGACGGAATTTATTTATTTTAACAGAGAAATGCCGTTGTACATTTTAAATATGGATATTAAAATTACTGAAGGACGCGAAGTATTCGAAGAAACGATTCTGAACGCCATAAAAAAGGAGTCCGATGAGTAATGAAAGTTTTGTGTGTCATACCGGCTCGTTATGCTTCAACAAGACTGCCGGGTAAGCCGCTGGCACTGATTGCCGGCAAACCAATGATTCAGCATGTTTATATGCGCGCCTGTGAGGCAGAAATACCGGATGATGTTATTGTGGCAACTGATAAT
>CAYVGQ010000010.1:0-2033 GCA_964450295.1 uncultured Phascolarctobacterium sp.
GCTTCTAAAGTAGGCTTTGATTGGCAGGATAATGTCGGCGTCTGGTTGAAAGTACTGGAGGAAATACAGGAATTGGAAGAAGCCGTAGCAGGTGGCAATAAGAAAGAAATTGAGCACGAGCTTGGCGATTTGCTGTTTGTTTTGACCGGCTATGCCAGGCATCTTGGTTTGGAAGCTGAAGTTGCTTTAAATATGGCCAATAATCGTTTTATATCCAGATTTAGCTATGTTGAGAAAAAAGTGCTGGAATCCGGTAAAAAATGGCGGGATTTTTCATTGTTAGAATTAGACGATTTTTGGGATCAGGCCAAAGTTTTAGAGAAAAGTAATTAAAAAAAGTCCTTTTTGCACAAAGTTTGCATAAATTTTGCAAAAAAAATGCAAAAAAAGGAAAAGGCTAGCAGGAATATTGTATCCTGTAGCGAATTAGATTTTTAGTGAACAGCCTTGGCCGTTGTGTTTAAGCGGGGTTTGCCTAAACGAACGCACAAAAAATTTAAGGGGGATTTATTATGAACAAAACTGAACTTATTGCTGCAGTAGCAGAAAAAGCAGGCCTGACAAAAAAAGATGTAGAGAAAACAGTAGTTGCTTTACTAGAAACCGTAAAAGAGGAAGTTGCTAAAAAAGGTAAAGTCCAATTGATTGGCTTCGGTACTTTCGAAGCTCGTACCCGTAACGCTCGTGTTGGTAAAAACCCTCGTACTAATGAACCTATCAAAATTCCGGCTGCAACTGTTCCGGCCTTTAAAGCAGGCAAAGCATTTAAAGATGCTGTTAATGTTGTTCCTGCTAAAAAGCACAAAAAGTAATTTTGGGTTTCAAAATGCCGGGCTAGTTAGCCCGGTATTTTTGTCTGTGCATCTTTAGAGAAAGGAGTTTGCTATGCCTGAAGTCCGCAGAAAAAAAAGTCGTAGTTCAAATGATTTCTTGTGGGTTTTAATTATTTTCTTGATAATTTGTTTAGGAATATTGGGAAGACGGGAGTATAAAATATATCAAATCAATCAGGAAATAACGGCAACACATCAACGAGTGAATGAACTTAAAAAACTCCAAGCAGAACTCGAGGCCGAACGGAAACGACTGGATGATCTTAAATATATCGAAAAACTTGCTCGTGAAGATCATAATATGGTTGGGAAAAATGAAGTCCCCCTTTTTATTGTTGAGGAACAGGAAAAACAGCAAGAAGGGAAAAGTGACGATGCAGAGCAGAAAAAATGACAGATGTAGAAGCTTAATTTGCTGAAACAGCTGTTATTTTTTTTCTTTTTACAGATATTTATCTAATGCAGTTGACACTGTTTTTAAAAGAAGGGTATAATAATCAATGAATAAAGAATTTTTTAAGGGGGATTATCCGCTTTATGTCACTCGAAGTTGGTGCAATTGTTGAAGGTGAAGTTACCGGCATTACAAATTTTGGAGCGTTTGTGCAATTACCTGAAGGGAAAGTTGGTCTTATACACATTTCCGAAGTCTCCAATGTCTATGTAAAAGATGTACATGATTTTCTGAAAGAAAAAGATAAGGTAAAGGTTAAAGTGCTGTCTATTGATGAGCGAGGCAAAATTGGGTTGTCAATAAAACAGCTTACACCTACGCCTCCAGCGCCGCCTAAACCTCAGCGTCCGGCAAATCAGGAACGCCGTGCACCTAAAGCGGCACTCCCTGTTTCCTTTGAAGATAAATTGTCACGCTTCTTGAAAGACAGCGATGACAGATTGCTGGATCTGAAACGCAATACAGAGTCTAAGCGTGGCGGCCGTGGTGCCAGCCGCGACAGATAATGTTCCAAAGGCACTTCTTGCGGAGGTGCCTTTTTTCTTTGTTTAGTAAATAGGTGAAATAATGAAAGAATACAGGCAGGTTACTGCTGTTCTTAGAAAAATAAAAAAATATTTGCCTGCCGGTAGTAAAATAGTAGTCGCTTGTAGCGGCGGCGCTGATTCTCTGGCACTTGTCGATGCTCTTTTGTATTTGCGAGAAGCGCGAAAGTACAAGGTTGTTGTCTGTCATGTGGAGCATGG
>CAYVGQ010000010.1:2044-13589 GCA_964450295.1 uncultured Phascolarctobacterium sp.
AGGCCTTCCCGCTCACCTTCAACGGCGGTAACGGCATGGAATACGCGGCGCTGAAGCTTTAGCCGATGCTGATTTCGTTGAAAATTTTTGTAAAAGCAGGAGCGTTAGCTGTGAAATCAGACATGTTGCCGCAAAAACTTTGGCCGAAACGCAGAAAATTTCATTGGAAGATGCGGCAAGGAAACTGCGTTATGGAGAATTGCAAGCATGTGTTGCTTTGCATCAGGCAGATTTCTTGGTTACGGCACATCATCGCGGAGATCAGGCTGAAACTTTGCTGTTACACCTGCTTAGGGGAAGCGGTCTTGATGGTTTAGGCGGGATGCGAACAAAAAAAAACTTTTTACTGAGACCTTTTTTGGAGTTGAGCAGACAGTCACTAGAAAACTACTGTGCGTTGCGAGGCTTGGAGTATCGCAGTGACAGCAGTAATAACGACTTGGAATTTAGCAGAAATAAAGTCCGGCATCTTTTACTGCCGCTTATCGAACGTTCATTTAATCCGGGGATTGAAAGTGTACTGGCACAAACCGCAGAATTGCTTGCGGCTGATGCTGATTATTTAAATTCGTTGGCGAAGCAAAGGTTTGCGGAAAATGTAACGATGCTTGATGCAGGTTGCTTTTGTAGCCTGAACTGGCTCCGGGAACTACCGCAAGTTTTGGCTGCGCGAGTTGTAAGACTGATGTGGACCTCTCTTGCCGTCAAGGGTATGCTTACTTATCAACATACTCGACAAATTCTTGCGCTGGTATGCAGAGGTAACGGTAATAAAACAATCGCCTTGCCCGGCAGAAGTTACGCCGTATATGGCCGTGGCAAGTTGTTTATGGTACTTGGAAATAGGCCGTCAGATGAATTTGCCGGACGAGCGAAATGCCCGACATTAGATTATATTGTTAGAGGAGATGAAAATTAATGTATATCCATGAAGATATAGGTAAGGTTTTGTTGACCGGGGAAGAAATACAGACAAGAGTTGCCGAATTGGGGGCTCAACTGAAAAAAGATTATTTGGGTAAGGATGTAGTTGTTATAGCCCTGCTAAAGGGTGCTGTTTACTTTGCAACAGACTTGACACTGGCAATGGATATGCCTGTCAAGATAGACTTTATGGTGGCCTCTTCTTATGGCAACAACACTAACACCTGCGGCAGTGTCAGCGTTAAACTTGATGTTTCCGAAAAAATCGCCGGACGTCATGTTATTTTGGTGGACGATATTATAGATACAGGTTTGACACTGGAAGCTGTGTGCTGTATTCTACAGGGGCATAAGCCGGCCTCGATAAAAACTGCTGTATTATGTGATAAAGCAGACAGGCGCATTAACGGTAAAACTGCCGATTATGTTGGCTTTTCCATTCCGGATGAGTTTATAGTAGGTTACGGACTGGATTATGCGGGACTCTATAGAAATCTTCCATATATTGGTATTTTGAAACCCCTTGTTTATGCCCGTGCATAATTTTAAATACTAATGGTTGTAGAATTTCCGTATCTATATTATAATAAAAAAATGACGTTACCATAATTGACAAAAGATTGCAGTGGAAGGAGGAGTAAATTCCTTGAATAGATTTTTTAAGAACGTGACGTTCTATTTGCTGGTTATTATAGTTGCCATCTGGATGATAGATTATTATTCGGCCAGCACTGTCAGCAAAACAGACATCACCTATAGCTCGTTTATTAAGCATGTGCAGCAGGACGAAGTTAAACAGGTGACTATAGTCGATAATGTGATCAGTGGTAAGCTTAAAGACGGTAAAGATTTTTCTACTGTAGCACCGCAAGATGACAGTTTGATCCCAACCTTGCGTGCTCGGGATATTGAAATTAAAGCAGAACTGCCCCCACAGCCACCTTGGTGGACAACAATTCTTAGTTCGTTGTTGCCGATGCTACTGATAGTGGGTATCTGGTTTATGCTGATGCAGCAAAGCCAGGGCGGTGGCGGACGAGTAATGAATTTCGGCAAGAGTCGTGCCCGACGCTATGACGAAGAAAATATCAAAGTCACTTTTAAAGATGTTGCCGGTGCTGATGAAGCTAAGCAGGAATTAGAAGAAGTTGTAGAATTCTTAAAACATCCCAAAAAGTATAATGATCTTGGTGCCAAGATTCCTAAAGGCGTACTGCTTTACGGACCTCCCGGAACAGGTAAAACTTTGCTTGCCAAGGCTGTTGCCGGTGAAGCAGGCGTGCCATTTTTCAGCATTTCCGGTTCTGATTTCGTAGAAATGTTTGTTGGCGTAGGGGCTTCACGTGTACGAGATTTGTTTGAGCAGGCTAAGAAGAGCGCTCCTTGCATCGTGTTCATTGATGAAATTGATGCTGTGGGACGCCAGCGCGGTGCCGGATTAGGCGGCGGTCATGATGAGCGTGAACAGACACTGAATCAGCTGCTGGTTGAAATGGATGGTTTCGGAGCAAACGAAGGTATAATTATGATTGCTGCAACTAACCGACCGGACATTTTGGATCCTGCATTGCTACGTCCAGGACGTTTTGATCGACAGATAGTTGTCGATCGCCCTGACATTAAGGGTCGTCAAGAAATTTTAAAAGTACATGTTAAGGGAAAACCAATTGGACAGGAAGTGGAGCTTGGTGTCATTGCTCGTCGAACACCGGGGTTTACCGGTGCTGATTTGAGCAATTTGGTCAACGAAGCTGCCTTGATGGCTGCCCGTAAGAATAAGAACAAAATTGATATGCCGGAGTTGGAAGAAGCGGCAGAACGTGTTATTATGGGGCCTGAACGCCGCAGTCGTGTTATCAGCGATAAGGAAAGGCGGTTGACGGCGTATCATGAAGGTGGACATACATTGATTGGTATGCTTTTAGATAATACTGATCCGGTTCATAAAGTTACGATTATTCCTCGTGGTCGTGCCGGCGGTTATACGCTGAGCCTGCCTAAAGAAGATCGTTATTATGCTACTCGCAGTGAAATGTTGGATGAACTAAAAGTTTTATTGGGAGGACGTGTTGCTGAAGCACTGGTCTTGAAGGAAATTTCTAGCGGAGCCAGCAATGATTTGCAACGAGCAACTTCTTTGGCAAGGCAGATGATCTGCGAATATGGAATGAGTCCAGAGTTAGGAGCAATGACTTTTGGTCATCGTCAAGATCAGGTTTTTCTAGGACGTGATATTGCCAGAGATAAAGACTACAGTGAAGAGGTCGCTGCTAAAATCGATAAAGAGATTCGCAAATTTATTGATGAGGCGTATCAGAAAACTGAAAGCTTATTGAGTGAAAATATGGATAAGTTGCATTTAATTGCCGAGGCCCTTATTGAACGTGAAACTTTGGAAGGCGTTGAAATCGCTCAATTACTGAAATACGGTAAAATTTTATCCACAGCAGAGGAGAATTCTGAGACCGAGAAGATGGATTCTATAGAGACAAAGACCGTGATAGAGCCTGCTGCTTCTGAGCAGCAATAGTCCGTAACTTAAAACCGTCCCCTGTGTTTTGGGGACGGTTTTTCTGTGACTTGACTTTTGGTTAACCCAGTGCTAACCTAAGGATAACATTGTCGAGGAGAGTGATGAGATGCGAGAACGCATTTTAGAAATATTGCGCGGGAAAATGCCTAATCCGGTGTCGGGCGAAGTCCTTTCCCGGGAGTTATCGGTATCGCGTACTGCGGTATGGAAACATATCCAAGCTTTAAAAAATGAAGGATATACCATAGAATCAGTAGCTAAAAAAGGCTATATTTTAAAAGAAGTTCCGGATAGGCTGAAACCGGCCGAAGTTGTAGCCTGTTTGCGCACTAAATGGTTGGGACACCATATTCATTACTGCGAATTGGCAGCATCCACCAATGAACAGGCTAAAAGACTGGCAAATGACGGTTGCGAAGACGGTCTGCTTGTTATAGCCGAGGAACAGAACGCCGGCAAAGGTCGTTTGTCGCGCGGTTGGTTCTCTCCTTTTGCAAGGGGCGTATGGTTTTCATTAGTGTTAAAACCTCCATTTATGCCTCAGGAAGCGTCCAAATGCACGCTTTTGGCAGCAGTTGCTGTTGTAAAAGCCTTGAACAAGTACCAAGGCGTGCATGCATCTATAAAATGGCCGAATGATGTTTTGCTGAATGGGAAAAAAATGGTTGGTATTCTTACGGAAATGAGTGCCGAATTTGGTAAAATAAATTATATTGTTATTGGTGTGGGTATTAACGTAAGTATACCCCAAGATTTGCTTCCCGAAGAGTTGCGTGACAAGGCTGTATCGCTGGCTGATGTAGCAGAAGAATCGGTTAGCAGAGTAGAACTTTTAGCAGATGTGTTGGTTTATATGGAAGAATTGTACGAAAAAGTTATTCTAGGCGGGTTCCAGCCGGTGCTGGAAGAGTGGAAAAAATATTCTTCAACCTTGGGACAGCAGGTAAAGGTTATTGCTCCTGACCAAACCTATTGCGGCCAAGCCATTGATATTGATGAAGACGGACTGTTAATCGTCAAACGTGAAGATGGACGATTAGAAAAAGTTATTGCCGGTGATATATCTATTCGCCCTGCATTTGCCAAGCAGGGGGAATATGCATAATGAAGATTAGAGAAATAATTTTGGCAGGAATTTTTGTTACGCTGATGATCATTTGCGCTTATGTTATTGTGCCGATTGGTCCTGTGCCTATTACAATGCAGCCCTTAGTAGTACTCTTGGCGGGTATGCTGCTTGGCAGTAAACTGAGTTCCATCAGTATGATTGTATGGATGCTTTTGGGATGCGTTGGACTTCCGGTCTTTCATCAGGGTCAGGGCGGCGTAGTAATGTTGGTCGGCCCGACGGGTGGGTTTATTGTAGCGTTTATTGTTACGGCTTGGCTTGTCGGATATCTTACAGAACATGACCCGAAAGCCGGTTATTTAAAGAATTTTGGCTATATGTGTGTGGGAATGCTAGTCTGTTATGCTATTGGTCTTATTGGCTTTAAAATTAGTTTTAATTATTTTCTGCAGAAGCCTATAACTTGGTGGAATGCCGTACTTTTGGCAGTTGCGCCTTTTCTGCCATTTGATATAATAAAAGCAGCTGTTGCAACTTTTGTCGGCGCTAAAGTAAAAAAAGCTCTGCTTTTGGCGGGACTTTTAGAACGAGCTAAATAAACTTCCTGAGGAGGAAATTTAATGTTATTAGTAATAGACGTAGGTAATACCAATATTGTTGCGGGTGTTTTTGATGACAAAGAACTTGTTTGTCATTGGCGATTTTCGACAGATCGCAGTAAAACGGCTGATGAATATGGTATTTTGTTGCGAAGTATGTTTAACTATACCCGGATGCCCATGGATCAAATTAAAGCCATTATTATATCTAGTGTTGTACCGCCGCTGATCGTAGCTCTGTGTCGTATGTGTGAACGGTATTTTGAGTTGACGCCGATGGTCGTTGGACCCGGTATTAAAAGTGGTATTTCTTTACGTTATGATAATCCTAGAGAGGTTGGTGCTGACCGTATCGTCAATGCGGTCGCAACTTTTGACAAGTATAATAAAAAAGGATTGCCGATGATCATTGTCGATTTTGGCACAGCAACAACTTTTTGCGCACTTCTGCCAACCGGTGAATATTTGGGTGGAGCTATAGCTCCCGGTATAGGCATTTCTACCGAAGCGTTGTTTCAGAAAACGGCGAAACTGCCTCGGATAGAGCTGATCAAACCCAAAAATGTTATTTCACGGAACACTGTAAATGCCATGCAGGCTGGGATTATTTATGGTTTTGTCGGACAGATGGACGGTATTGTGAAACATATGAAAAAGGAGCTGGGAGGCGAAGCGTTTGTCGTAGCAACCGGCGGCTTTGCTAATACTATGGCGGCTGAATCTGATGCTATTGACGTTGTTGAGCCTTTCCTTACTTTGGACGGACTGCGGATTATACACGAAAAAAATGCGAAATGATTTTAAGACCCGCCGAAAGCGGGTCTTATTTATATAGTTCAGAAAAAAGAGGTGGATTATGCAAATCGGCAGCTTAAAAATAGATGTGCCTTTGCTGCTGGCACCTATGGCAGGGATTACAGACCTTCCTTTCAGAGTTATTTGTAGAGAATTTGGTTGCGGGATGACTGTTTCGGAAATGGTCAGCGCAAAAGGTCTGCTTTATAAAAACATTAAAACCTGCGATATGTTGCGTATTGATGACGGTGAAAGACCGACGGCGATTCAGCTGTTTGGTTCAGTTCCGTCCGAACTGGCGCAAGCAGCGGCAATTATTGCCAAAAATGGTGCGGATGCGGTTGACTTCAATATGGGCTGTCCCGTTCCTAAAGTAGTTAATAACGGTGAGGGTTCGGCTCTGATGAAAAATCCGTTGTTGGCTTATGAAATTTTGGCGCGAATGGTTGATTCGGTAAGGGTTCCTGTTACAGTTAAAATCCGTGCCGGTTGGGATGAAGCAAACCGGAATGCTGAAGAAATCGCCGTGCTGGCAGAAAAAGCCGGGGTAGCCGCTGTAGCCGTACACGGAAGGACCAGAGAGCAATTTTATAATGGTCAAGCTGATTGGAAGATTATCGGGAGGGTTAAGGACGCAGTAAAGATCCCCGTTATCGGCAACGGGGATATCTTTACAGTGGAAGATGGCCTGAAAATGTTAAAAGAAACACAATGTGACGGCTTGATGGTAGGGCGTGGCGCCGATGGTAATCCTTGGTTATTTGACAGAATAAAAGCAGCATTGCAGGGGCATAAAATACCTCCGGAACCTTCACTAGCAGAGAAACTTGATCTAGCAGAGAGGCATTTGGCAATGCTGATAGAATACAAAAATGAAACTGTTGCAGTCAAAGAAATGCGGCGCCATATAGGAGCATACCTTAAGGGTTTCCCTAAAGCGGCTGAATATAGAGGTAAGTTCCATCAAATAGAAACGCAAGTGGATTTTAAAAAGCTCCTGTCAGAATATCGTGTCGTTACTGAGGTATTGGGAGCGGAGTGAACTCAAATAATTAAGATGCCTCAGATATCTGGCAATAAATATTGTAGGAATAGTGGAAATGTGCTAGAATAATATGTCGTTAAGTACAAGTTTTTTTAGAGAAAGAAGTAGAATAATGATTGTCTCTCCAAGAACTGAATGCAGCTGTAAACATATCGTAAGTGTAAGTTTGGGATCGTCCGAGCGTGATGCTAAGAGCATTCTCCGGCTTCAGGGACAGACTTTTCTTATAGAACGTCGTGGAACTGATGGAAATTTGCAGAAAGCAAAGCAGCTTTTAGAAAAGCTTGATGGTCAGGTTGATGCACTTGGATTGGGGGGGACCGATCTTTATGTGTATGCCGGAGGGCAGCGGTATACTTTTCGTGAGTCGGCCAAACTAATTGAGAATATTAAGAAAACTCCGATTGTGGACGGTAGCGGATTGAAAAATTCGTTGGAACGCATACTGATTAATCGTTTATCTGCTGATAAAATAATAGATTTTAAAGGTAAAAAAGTACTGATGGTCTGCGGTGTAGACCGGTTTGGTATGGCGGAAGCTCTTGTTGCCAACGGTGCGGAAGTGACTTTTGGGGATTTAATTTTTGGTTTGAATTGGAATCATCCGATTAGATCGTTACACACACTTGATAACTTCGCAAAAGTTTTAGCACCTATTTTGACTAAACTTCCTGTGCGATGGTTTTATCCAATGGGAGATAAGCAAAGACAACGAAAGCAACAGCACCAGAAATATTTTTTGGAAAACGATATTATTGCCGGCGATTTTCATTTTATTCGACGCTTTATGCCGGATAAGTTGGTTGGTAAAATAATTATTACCAATACTGTAACTGCGGGAGACAGAAAATTACTGCGCAATGCTGGAGTGCATTGCCTGATAACAACTACCCCGTCTTTAGACGGACGCAGTTATGGCACGAATGTAATGGAAGGGTTGCTTGTTGCCGCCAGTGGAGCTAAGAAACAGTTACCTGCAGCGTCTTATGAGAAGTTGTTACAGAAGTATAAAATAGAACCGGGATTGGAATATCTGAATGGGGAGGAGCGTGGCTAATGGAAAAATTTGCCTTTATTATACATCCATTGTCTATTCAGGATATGGCACATGTTGCGTCAATTTTGAAGTTTGTTCCTGATCGCTTGCTGGAAAGTGTCCTTAAATTAAAAAAACCTTTTAAAGTTTCACATATTACAGGCATTAAAAGCCCGTATGCAGAAGCAGAAGGTTGGTTTATTGGTTGCCCTCTTACTTCCAGACAAATGGTAGAACTACCGGAAGAGTTTGTTATGGACAGGATTATCGAATCAGGAAAGATTGCGCAGGAACTAGGGGCTAAGATTGTCGGACTTGGTGCTTTTACTTCTATTGTCGGTGACGCGGGATTGACTGTAGCAGATAATTTGGATATAGCTGTTACTTCGGGCAATAGTTATACGGTGGCTACTGCTCTGGAAGGAACAAGAGAAGCCGTCAGACTGATGGGTAAGGATCTTGCTACGGCGCATGTGGCTATTGTTGGCGCCAGCGGCTCTATCGGCGCAGCCTGCACTAGGATACTCGCTCGGGAAGCTAAAGATGTCACTATGGTAGCAAGGCATATGCAACCTTTGGAAGAGTTGGCGCAAGAGCTATCCGGCAGCGTTGCCGGGAAAATAGTTGTTTCCAACGATATCAAACAAAGTTTAAAAGATGCGGATGTAGTTATTGCTGTTACCAGCTCTGTTGATTTTCTTATTGAGCCGGAGGATCTTAAAGCCGGCGCCGTCGTTTGTGACGTAGCCAGGCCACGCAATGTTTCCCGCGAAGTCGCTTCCAAACGTAGGGACGTGCTGGTTATCGAAGGCGGCGTCATTAAGGTACCGGGAAATGTAAATTTTCATTTTAATTTTGGCTTCCCGCCCCAAACTTCATTTGCGTGCATGGCCGAAACCATGATTCTGGCATTGGAAAAGCGTTACGAAAACTTTACTTTGGGAAGAAAGCTGACCATTGAACAGATTGATACGATTTATAAATTAGCCAAGAAACATGACTTTAAATTGGCCGGCTTCCGGAATTTTGAACGGGCTGTGACAGATGAAGAAATAGCCTATGTTCAGGGGTTTGTTGAGGAAGAATTGGCGATGCGTAATATCTGAGGTTGACAAGAAACCAACAAAAAATTATAATTTAACCTAGTACATTATATTATTTGTTCGTTGCGCCCAGTGTCAGGCATAGCTGCTTGACACTGTTTGTATTGTGAGGCAGCGAAAAATATGATTTTAAAGGAGCAGTAATACCATGGGTGTGAAAGAAACTATTTTGACGGCTGAAGGTTTGCAAAAACTGGAGGACGAACTAGAAAATCTCCGTTCCGTCAAACGTCAGGAAGTTGCAGAGCGTATCAAAGTTGCTATTTCATATGGCGATATAAGTGAAAATTCCGAATATGATGATGCTAAAAATGAGCAGGCATTTATTGAAGGACGTATTATTGAGCTGGAGCAAATGATTAGTACGGCTACTATTATTGACGAAACTGCTAAAAAGAAAAAAGGAACAGTTATGCTTGGCTCTACAGTTATCGTTAAAGACATGGAATTTGGCGACGAAGAAACATATACTGTAGTCGGCACTACTGAAGCAGATCCTTCTAAGAACCGTATTTCTAACGAATCTCCGGTTGGAGCAGCAATTTTGGGGCGTAAAGTAAATACTGTTGTGCAGGTGCATACGCCGGCTGGCGAACTTTCTTATAAAATAGTCAAAATAAAATAGAGCTGATATTTTAGGAGCGAAAAATATGTCGGAAGAAATTAAAAATAAACAAGCTGCCGAACCGGAAGCTTTAACAGAAACTGAAATTAACGAACAAATGCAGGTGCGCATTAATAAAATGCATCAGATTGAAGAAAAGGGCTGGAAACCTTTTGGACATAAATTTGATTGGACACATCATGCTCAAGATGTCGCTGAGCAATTTGATGAATTATCAGAAAATGCGGCAGTGGTGCGTCTTGCCGGACGAGTTATGGCCATTCGCGGTCATGGTAAAACTTGTTTTATTGACTTAATGGATAAAACAGGGCGGATTCAGCTTTATGTGCGGAAGGACGCTTTGGGTGAAGAAAATTATGCGCTGATTAAATTGATGGATATTGGTGATATTGTAGGCGTTACCGGGACTGTTTTTCGTACGCATATGGGAGAATTATCAATTAAAACGATAGCGTTGGAATTGCTCTCTAAATCTTTGCGTCCGCTGCCGGAAAAATGGCATGGACTGAAAGACGTAGAAATGCGTTATCGCCAGCGTTACGTTGATTTGATTGTCAATCCTAATGTGCGTAGTGCTTTTGTGCTGCGGAGTCAAATTATTAAAAGCGTACGTGAAATTCTTGACGCTAAAGATTTCTTGGAAGTAGAAACGCCTATTATGCATACTATTGCAGGAGGTGCCACTGCTCGTCCGTTTATCACTTACCATAATGCTTTGGATATGCAGCTCTATATGCGTATTGCTCCGGAATTATACCTTAAACGCCTCATTGTCGGTGGTCTAGAGCGCGTGTATGAGCTAGGACGCGTTTTCCGTAATGAAGGCATTGACATTAAACATAATCCTGAATTTACAATGGTAGAGATATACCAAGCTTATGCGGACTATAATGACTTGATGCATTTAACGGAAACCATTATTTCCGAAACTGCGCAAAAAGTTTTGGGAACGATGAAAATCACTTATGAAGGGCAAGAAATCGATTTAACTCCGCCTTGGAACAGAATGACCATGATTGAAGCAGTGGCTAAATATACCGGTCAAGATTTTTCCGGCATCAAAGATCTGGACGAAGCAAGGAAAAAAGCGGATGCCATCAATGTACCGTATGAGAAAAGTTTTGGTATCGGAAAGATTATCAACGCTTGTTTTGAAGAACATGTCGAAGAAAAACTTATTCAACCGACTTTTATTACAGGGCATCCGAAAGAAATTTCTCCGCTCGCTAAAAGTAGCGAAGCCGATCCGGAAATTACGGATCGTTTTGAGGGCTTCATTTACGCACGCGAGATTTGCAATGGTTTTACTGAGCTTAACGATCCTGTCGATCAGCGTGAACGTTTCCAAAAACAGGTGGAAGAACGTGCTGCGGGTGACGAAGAAGCTCATATGATGGACGAGGATTTTGTTACGGCTTTGGAGTATGGATTGCCGCCTACGGGGGGACTTGGCATAGGCATCGATCGTTTTGTAATGTTTTTAACTGATAGCAGCAGTATTCGTGACGTTATATTTTTTCCGCATATGCGTCATAAAGTGCAATAAGAATTGCAAAAAGGTTATTCCGCGCTGAAATTTCGGCGCGGAATTTTTAAAAAGATTTAAAAAGGCTTGCGCTTATCACTAAAATCTGTTAATATATCAAAAGTCGCTTGAAACGGCAAAACGCAATTCTTGAATTTTACCAAAACGCAAAAAAGATAAAAAAGTGGTTGACAACTTTAGCGAGATGTAATATACTACATAAGTCGCCACGATATAGCGACAAGCAGAACCTTGAAAACTGAACAATAACCAAAAACGAATGTGCGGGTA